>NZ_BCBI01000063.1:0-36044 GCF_001320565.1 Pseudomonas sp. NBRC 111132 | reverse complement strand
CCATGATCGCCAGCAGGGTATCCAGGCCAATCAGGTCGGCCAGGGCCAGAGGGCCGATCGGCTGGTTGCAGCCCAGGCGCATGCCGGTGTCGATGTCCTCGGCACTGGCCAGGCCTTCCTGGCGCACGAAGATCGCCTCGTTGATCATCGGCACCAGGATGCGGTTGACCACGAAGCCTGGGCGGTTGCCAGCGGTGATCGGCGTCTTGCCGACTTTTTCGGTCACCACCAGCGCCTGGGCGTAGGTGCTGTCGCTGGTCTGCAGGCCGCGAATGATCTCGACCAGCGCCATCATTGGCACCGGGTTGAAGAAGTGCACGCCAATGAAGCGCTCGGGGTGTTCGATGCTGGCGGCCAGCTGGGTGACCGACAGCGACGAGGTATTGGTGGCGATCAGGCAGTCGGCGGCGACGTTGGCGGCCACTTGTTGCAGGATGCGCTGCTTGAGCTGCAGGTTCTCGGTGGCGGCCTCGATCACCAGCTGCGCACTGCTGAGCTGGGTGTAGTCGGTGCTGGTGCGGATGCGTGCTTTCGCCGCCACCGCCTTGTCCGCTTCCAGGGTGCCCTTGCTGACCTGGCGTTCCAGGTTTTTGCTCAAGGTGGCCACACCGCGCTCCAGCGCAGCGTCGGAAACATCCACCAACAGCACCTGGTAACCGGCGACCGCGCACACCTGGGCAATGCCGTTGCCCATGGTGCCGGCGCCGATCACGGCGATCTGTTCAATGCTCATGTACCAGGCTCCCTCAAACGCGCTCGAAGACAACGGCGATGCCTTGGCCGCCACCGATGCACATGGTGGCCAGGGCGTAGCGGCCCTGGATGCGCTGCAGCTCATGGATGGCCTTGGTGGCGATGATCGCGCCAGTGGCGCCTACCGGGTGGCCCAGGGAAATGCCCGAGCCGTTGGGGTTGACCTTTTCCGGGTCGAAGCCCAACTCGCGGGCCACGGCGCAGGCCTGGGCGGCGAAAGCTTCGTTGGACTCGATCACGTCCAAGTCCTGCAGCTTCAGGCCGGTCTTTTCCAGCACCTTGCGGGTGGCCGGGATCGGCCCAAGGCCCATCAATTCGGGCTCGACACCGGCGTGGGCATAACCCACCAGGCGTGCCAGCGGCTTCAGGCCCAGGCGGCGCACCGCGTCACCCGTGGCCAGCACCAGGCCGGCGGCGCCATCGTTGATACCGCTGGCGTTGCCGGCGGTAACGGTGCCGTCTTTCTTGAACACCGGCTTCATGCCGGCCAGTTGTTCGGCGGTGACATCGCCACGTACGTGTTCGTCGACACTGAACTGCACACTGCCTTTGCGGGTTTTCAGCTCCAGCGGCACGATCTGGCTGTCGAAGCGGCCTTCGGCAATGGCACGGGCGGCGCGGCGCTGGCTGGTCAGGGCCAGTTCGTCCTGCATTTCGCGGGTGATGCCGTGCTTGGCCGAGACGTTTTCGGCGGTGATGCCCATGTGGAAGTGCTGGAACGGGTCATGCAGTACGCCGACGGTGTAGTCGATGCCTTGCAAGTCACCCATGCGCGCCCCCCAGCGGGCCTGTGGCAACAGGTACGGGCCACGGCTCATGGATTCGGCGCCGGCCGCCACGGCCACCTCGGTGTCGCCCAACAGCAAGCCTTGGGCTGCCGAGACGATGGCCTGCAGGCCAGAGCCGCACAGGCGATTGACGTTGAATGCCGGGGTTTCCTTGGGGATGCCGGCGTTCATTGCCGCTACCCGCGCAAGGTACGCGTCACGTGGTTCGGTAGGGATCACCGTGCCCATCACCAGGTGGCCGACTTGCTCGGCGGCAAGGCCCGAACGCTCAATGGCGGCGCGGGTCACGGCACTGGCCAGGTCGGCCAGCGGCAGGTCCTTGAGGGAACCGCCGAAGCCACCAATGGCTGAACGGACGGCACTGACGACGTAGATTTCTGCGCTGCTCATAGGGGCTCCGATTGCGAAGGCATGGCGGGACTGGGCCAGGCTCTGCGAGAATGGCCGACGATATCCCGGAGTGGGTCCGAGTCTAGGCAAAGGCTCTGTGGCAGCCTATGCCGGATCTGTTCAAACAACCTGGCACTTTTTGCCACTCAGCATAGACAGCGAAAACCACCATGCGCGATAGCGATTCGGTCGCCGTGTACTTCCTCAACGCCATGCTCCATGCCCTGCGCGACAGCCCCGCCGAGCGCGACGCTCAGCTGCTGGCGGTGGGCATCGCCCCGCAATTGCTCGACCAGCCCCAGGCACGGGTGCCGGCCAAGGCGTTCGCCCAGCTATGGCTGGCGTTGATCCAGCGCCTGGACGATGAATTTTTCCGCCTCGACAGCCATGGCATGCCGCTGGGCAGTTTTGCCCTGATCTGCCGGGGCTTGATCCTCGAACCGAACCTGGAAAAGGCCTTGCGCCAGTGCATGGGCGGTTTCGGCCTGTTCCTGCGTGATTTGCAGGGCAGCCTGACCGTACGTGGCGGGCGGGCGCTGATCAGTGTGCAGTCGAACATTGCCGACCCGCTGACTCGGGTGTATGCCGAGGAAACCTACCTGGTGCTGATGATCGGCATGCTGTGCTGGCTGGCCGGGCGGCGGATCGCCATCGATCGCACCGAGCTGGCCGAGTTACGCCCGGCCCAGGAGGACGACCTGCTGCTGTGGGGGCCAGACCTGCGCCTGGGCAGCGGGCGCACCGAGGTGGAGTTCGACAGCGCCTATCTGCGCCTGCCAGTGGTGCAGGACCTGGCGGCCTTGAAGACCTTTCTGCGCAGTGCGCCGCAGGGGCTGGTGATCCGTTTTCGCAACCAGAACGGCCTGGTGGCCGAGGTGTACCGGCACCTGCGGGCCCTGCGCTATGGGCAGTGGCCGACGTTGACGGCCCTGGCGCAACAGCAGGGGATCAGTGCCAGTACGTTCCGCCGGCAGTTGGAGCGTGAGGGGCGGTCCTATCAGCAGATCAAGGATGAGGTGCGCCGGGCGATGGCCTTCGAGCGGTTGCGCGAAGGCGACCTGAGCATTGCCGAAATTGCCGAGCAAGCGGGGTTTCAAGAGCCCAGCGCGTTTCACCGGGCATTCAAGAAGTGGACCGGCCACAGCCCCGGCAGCTATCGGGCGCGGTTGGCCGGTACAGGCAATCAATGAATGATCAGGCCGGCACCATGGCAAACCCGACCCCGAAGCGGTTCCAGGCATTGATGGTGGCAATCGCCAAGGTCAGGTTCGCCACTTCGGCCGGCTCGAAGTGCTCCTGCAAGGCTTCATATTGCCCCTGCGGCGCGCCGTGCTCAGGCAGGCGGGTCAGGCTTTCGACCCAGGCCAGCGCCGCACGTTCACGCGGGGTGAAGTAAGCGGTTTCGCGCCACACGCACAAGGTCTGCAAACGTGCCTCGGTTTCACCCGCCTTGCGCGCATCGTTGGCATGCAGGTTGACGCAGTAGGCGCAGCCGTTGATCTGCGAAGCGCGCAGGCGTACCAGCTCCAGCAACGAACTCTCAAGGCCACTCTTGGCCAGGGCTTGCTCCAGGCCGACCATGGCTTTGTAGGCCTCGGGTGCGTGTTTGGCCCATTCGATACGGTTGTGCATGGCAGTCTCCAAAAGGTGCGGGGTGGTAATGGCGCTACTGTAGCGCCGACCATTGGCCACCCCGATAGCCAATCGTGTTCATGGTCAGGAGGCCAATCGCCTATTCAGTTGGCCACTGACACGCATCCAATCTCTTTATTTCTGCCGGGCCAGCCAAGCCGGGATAATGGCCAGGTCTTGCTACAAGAGAAAAGATCCACCATGAGAGCTGCCTTGAACCTGTTGCTGGTGATTTTGCTGGCGCTGAACTTGCGGCCGATCCTGACCAGTATCGGCCCGTTACTCGAACCCATGCGCGCCAGCACCGGCCTGGGCTACCAGCAGGCCGCCTTGCTGACGGCATTACCGGTGCTGTGCATGGGCCTGGTGCCGTTGCTGCAACCGTGGCTGCGACGCTGGGTCAGCGAACATGGCGGTATGCTCGGGGGCCTGGCCGCGATTGCCCTGGCCTGCCTGTGGCGCCTGCAGCTGGACAGTGCCTGGGCGCTGATCGCCAGTGCGGTGGTCGCCGGCCTGGGCGTGGCAGTGGTGCAGGGCATGATGCCGGGCCTGGTCAACCGCTGGTTCCCCGGGCGTTTGGCTGGGGCGATGGGCTTGTATTCGGCCGCGCTGATGAGCGGCGGCGGCCTGGCTGCAGTGCTCGGGCCACACATCAGCGGCCATTTCGGTCACTGGCAAGCCGGCCTGGGCCTGTGGGCGATCCCGGCAGTGCTGGCGGTGCTGGCCTGGGCCGTGCTGCGGCCGCGCCAGGAAGCGCCGAAGTTGGCGGGGGCTACTGGCGGGCATTGGTTCGGCACCCGCCGGGCGTGGTTGCTGGCCCTGTACTTCGGCCTGATCAACGGCGGCTACACCAGCATGGTGGCCTGGTTGCCGGCTTACCACACCGAGCACGGCGGCAGCGCCCAGGGCGGTGCCGATCTGGTGGGCCTGATGACCGTGTTCCAGGTGGCAGGTGCGCTCGGCCTGCCGCTGCTGTTGCGGCGTTGGGCCGACCGGCGCCCAGGCCTGTGGCTGGCGCTGGCAATCCAGCTGGCGGGATTCCTCGGCCTGCTGCTGGTACCTACGCAGGCTTCGGGGCTGTGGGTAGCCATGATCGGTTTTGGACTGGGCGCCTGCTTCAGCCAAAGCCTGACGCTGACCCTGGAGCACCTGAAAACGCCTGCCGAGGCGGGCAGCCTGGCGGCGTTCGTGCAGGGCATCGGCTTTATCATCACCGGTATCGTGCCGTACATCACCGGCTGGCTGCGTGATGTCAGTGGCGACTTCCAGGCTTCGTGGACACTGCTGACCGTGACTGTTCTGGCAATGTTGCTGGTGACCGTGTGCTTCAACCCGCGTGGCTATGCGGCGGCCATCGCCCGCCCGGCGGTAGTGGGCAAGGCCGCACCGGTCAACTGAGGCGTTGCAGGGTATCGCGCACTCTGTCCAGTGCTGGGTCGATGTCCAGCAATTCGATGGCGCCGAAGCCCAGCAATAGCCCAGGGCGCAACGGCGCTTCGCTGAAGAACGGCGCCAGCGAATACAGGCCGACCTCCACCTTGCGTGCGAGGTTGGCCAGCAACTCCACATCCACCCCGGGTGAGGCCAGGGCACTGAGGTGGAAGCCGGCGCTGGCGGGGATGGCGCTGAACCAGGGTGCCAGGTCGCCGCCCAGGCGTGCCAGGATACGCTCACGGCGGGCACTGTAGACTTCGTGGCAGCGGCGGATGTGCTTGTTCAGGTGGCCTTCGCCCAGAAAGCGCGCCAGCGCCCACTGCAGCAAGGTCGGGCTGTGCCAATCGCTGAGGTGCTTGGCCACGCAAGCGGCCTGCAACACGGCGGGTGGCAACACGGCATAGCCCAGCCTCAGCTCGGGCAGCAAGGTCTTGGAAAAAGTCCCCACATAAGCCACCAGGCCATGGCGGTCGAGGCGCTTGAGTGCATCCGAGGCCGGCCCGTGGTAACGGAATTCGCAGTCGTAATCGTCTTCGATGATCAGTGCGCCCAGCTCGGCAGCCCGTGCCAGCAGGGCGTGCCGGCGTGGCTCGCTCATCGGCATGCCGAGTGGGAACTGGTGCGAGGGCGTCACGTAGATCAGCCGGGTGCCGTCGGCGATCTGCTCCACGCACAGGCCTTCTCCATCCACCGGAACCGACTGCAGCCGTGCACCCAGGGCCAGAAACAGTTGCCGTGCCGGCGGGTATCCGGGGTCTTCCATCGCCACCTGGCAGCCTGGCTCGACCAGCACCCGGGCGATCAGGTCCAGTGCCTGCTGGGCGCCGTTGCACACCAGCAGGTCGGCTGCGCTGCAGTGCACACCGCGCGCGTAGGCGATGTGGTGGGCAATGGCTTCGCGCAGCTCCGGCAGGCCCTGGGCCGGAAATTGTCGCTCGGGGTGGCGCTGGCTACGGCGCAGCGCGTAGTTCAGGCAACTGCGCCACTGGTCAAACGGGAACTGCGCCTTGCTCGAAGCACCGCCGACGAAGTCATAGCGCGAGGGTGCGTGCAGCTGGCGTTGGCCGAGCACGGTGGCGCGTTGCTGCCAGCGCTCGAGGGAGGCGGCGCCGGCCAGGGGGATGGTGTCTGCTTCGTTATTGCGCAGCGGATGGCGCGGGGTGACGAAGGTGCCACGGCCGACCACGCCGCTGAGCAGGTTGTCGTAGGTTAGCCGTGAATAGGCTTCGGCCACGGTCTTGCGCGAGACGCCCAGTTGTTCTGCCAGCAGGCGGGTAGGTGGCAGTTGGGTGCCGGCGGCCAAGTGGCCGCTGTCGATACCGTCGCGCAATTGCTGGTAAAGCTGATCGGCCAGGCCTTTGCGGCCCTCCAGACGAATGTGCAGTTCCATGGGGCGGTCCAGAGCAGGGGAGTGCTCAGGATAGCGGATCAGGGGTGTGCGCAATATCTGCAGGCACGGCTGCATGCCGATACTCAGAGCCGAGCGGTGCTTACGGTGATAAAGCCTTTGTCCGCCAGCGCAATGCGTATCACTGTCTCGTCCGCCGGTGCCTTGCGGCTGCGCTTGATGCGCACGCCATCCACCGCGGCAGCTTTCAGATGCTCTGTGATGGCTCGCCCGTTCGGGTCGAAGAACACTTCGCTGGCCAGCAACTCGATACGTTCGACCAGTTGCCGGGAGTGTTCGTCGGTGGCGCAGAAGAACATCACCCCCGACAGGTGAGGGTCTTCATCGGGGTTGCTGATGTCGTGGGCCAGCATTTCACGCAGGCTGCTGCGCAGTGCGGCAATGGAGCGGGCGTACAGGTGCATACGGAGCCTCCTCTGGAACGCGACCTTGCGTTGTCCAGTGCCGATCTTGTTTTCTGCGCGCAGTGGCAGCAAGTAAGACGCTTCCTATAACTTTGTGGGAAATTTCTGAGGATGTTGGAAGGCCACCGCTGACTGGCGGGAGGCAGGTGTCTGCGGCACAATTCGGCGTCTGATACCCGCCTTGCCGAGGATTGCCATGAACAGCCATTTCCAGCCCGTCGACCTGAAAAAGGCCTATCGCCTGTTGAACCACGGCCCGACAGTGCTGGTTTCGGCCAGCCACGAGGGGGTAGACAACGTCATGGCAGCTGCCTGGGCTTGTGCCCTGGACTTCGACCCGCCCAAGGTAACCGTGGTGCTCGACAAGATCGCCCGCACCCGGCAGTTGGTGGAGGGCAGTGGCTGGTTCGTGATCCAGGTGCCGACCGCTGCGCAGGCGCAACTGACCCACCAGGTGGGGACCCGCAGCCTGTTCGACCAGCCCGACAAACTGGCCAGCATCGGTGTGCAGCTGGCGAGGGTCGAAGGGCATGCGGCGCCATTGGTGCAAGGCTGCTCGGCGTGGTTGATGTGCCGAGTGATCGACGAACCGCATAACCAGAACACCTATGACTTGTTCATAGGCGAAGTGGTGGCCGCCTGGGCGGATGACCGGGTGTTCCGGGATGGGCACTGGGCCTATGAAAGTGCCGACCCGCAGTGGCGCAGCCTGCACTACGTCGCGGGTGGGCATTTTTATGCGATTGGCGAGGCGGTGGTGGTTGAGCCGCAGTAACACCTGTGTTGGCTTCTTCGCGGGCATGCCCGCTCCAACCGCATAGCAACAGGCTGTAAGGCCCCAGAAGAGGTTGGCACGGAACTCAGAGCGCGGCAGCCCCAGCCTTGGCCACCTGGGCATCCTGCTCGGACTTGACCCCGGACACGCCAATCGCGCCTACCACCTGGCCTTCCACCCGCAGCGGCACGCCGCCTTCCAGGCTGGTCAGCAGCGGCGCGGTCACGAAAGCAGTACGGCCGCTATTGACCATCTCTTCATAATCCCGCGTCTCCTTGCGCCCCAATGCGGCAGTGCGCGCCTTTTCCATTGCGATGTAAGCACTGGCGGGCGCGCAGCCGTCCAGGCGCTCCAGGGCCAGCGGATGGCCGCCGTCGTCGACCACGGCGATGGTCACGTTCCATTGCTGCACCTGGGCTTCCTGGCGCGCGGCGCTCAGTACGCGGGCAATTTCGGCCTGGCCGATCACGAACTTGCTATGCATGGGGGGTCTCCGGGTTCAAGGCTGCTTCGACGATTTCGATCCAGTGCCGCACAGGCGTGCGCCCAGCCCCGTCGAGGTGGGCCTGGCAGCCGATGTTGGCCGTGGCGATGACTTGCGGTTTGCCGCTTTCCAGCGCATTCAGGCGATTGTCGCGCAGTTGCAGCGACAATTCAGGCTGGGTCAGCGAATAAGTGCCCGCCGAGCCGCAGCACAGGTGGCCGTCGGGCACCGAGGTCAGGGTAAAGCCCAGCCGCGTCAGCAATGCTTCTACCGCACCGCCCAGTTTCAGGGCGTGCTGCAGTGTACATGGGCAGTGGAAGGCCAGACGCTGTTCGGCGCAAAGGCTCAGTTGCTCGACGGGTTCATCGCGCAAAACTTCTACCAGGTCGCGGGACAGTGCGCTGACCCGCGCGGCCTTGGCAGCGTAGTGAGGGTCTTTTTCCAGCAGGTGGCCGTAGTCGCGGACAAATGCGCCGCAGCCACTGGCAGTTTGTACGATCGCCTCGGCACCTGCTTCGATGGCGGGCCACCAGGCGTCGATATTGCGCCGTGCCCGCTGCAGGCCCTGCTCCTGAGCATTCAGGTGATAGTCCACCGCGCCACAGCAACCGGCCTGCTGGATCGGTTGCACGCTGATGCCCAGGCGGTCGAGCAGCCGCGCAGCCGCGGCGTTGGTATTGGGTGACAGGGTTGGTTGCACGCAACCTTCCAGCATCAGCACCCGGCGTGCATGGCGTGGCGCGGGGCGGTCGCCGGGTGGCGTGATGCGGGCCGGCAGCTTGCGTTTGAGCGTGGCCGGCAGCAGCGGGCGCAGCGCCTGGCCGCTGCGGGTCAGGGCTTTGAACAATGCCGGGCGCGGCACTACCGCACGCAGGCCCTGGCGCAGCAGGCGCTGGCCGAGCGGGCGCGGCACCTGCTGCTCGACCACCGCCCGGCCAATGTCCAGCAGGTCGTGGTACTTCACCCCGGATGGGCAGGTGGTTTCGCAGTTGCGGCAGGTCAGGCAGCGGTCCAGGTGCAACTGGGTGCTGGCGGTGACCGGCTTGCCTTCGAGCACCTGCTTGATCAGGTAGATACGCCCGCGCGGGCCGTCCAGTTCATCGCCTAGCAACTGGTAAGTGGGGCAGGTGGCGGTGCAGAAGCCGCAGTGCACGCAGGATCGCAGGATGCTTTCGGCTTCTTCAGCGCGGGCCAGGCGGCGGGCTGTTTCGCTGAGGTTGGTTTGCATGGTCTGGCCTCACAGGTCCGGGTACAGGCGACCGGGGTTGAACACCCCCTGGGGGTCGAGCTGCTGCTTGAGGGCGCGGTGGTAGCGCAT
This sequence comes from Pseudomonas sp. NBRC 111132, assembly GCF_001320565.1. Lineage (NCBI taxonomy): Bacteria > Pseudomonadati > Pseudomonadota > Gammaproteobacteria > Pseudomonadales > Pseudomonadaceae > Pseudomonas > Pseudomonas sp. NBRC 111132. The sequence continues at coordinate 26,658 of NZ_BCBI01000063.1, read as the reverse complement.
CAGGGCGGCGGACAGCGGCGGGCTGCTGGCTGCACCGGGGGCATAGCAGGTGGCGTGGCCGCCCACCTTGGCGACCTGGTCGCGAATGGTCTGTGCCGGTGCGTCGGTTGTGAGCCAGCGCTGGGCGCCCCCCCAGTCGATCAGCTGTTGGCCGGGCAGGTCCAGCTCGCCGCAGGCGTTGGGTACGGACAGGCGCCACAGCGGAGCGGCGCCGGTAAAAAATGGCAGCCGTTGTTCGCGCAGGTCGCTCCAGAACCGGTTGTGGAGTGTTTCGCCACCCAGCCGCCGGTACGCCGACTGCACCGAGCCTTCGCCGCCTTCCAGGCGCAGGTACAGTGCTTCGCCGTCATGGCAGGCGGCGCTGATCGGTAGCGGTTGCTGCCCCCATTCGGCCAGCTCCGCCAGGGCTTCATGGCGGCTCAACGGCAGGCGCAGGCCAAGGCATTGACGTGGGCGTGGCAGCACTTTCAGCGACACTTCGGTCAGCAGCCCCAGGCAGCCGAAGCTGCCCGCCATCAGGCGTGATACATCGTAACCGGCCACGTTCTTCATCACCTCGCCGCCAAAGCGCAACAGCTTGCCGTGGCCGGTGATCACGCGGGTGCCAAGCACATAGTCACGCACCGACCCGGCCCACGGCCGCCGTGGGCCAGACAACCCGGCCGCGACCATCCCTCCCAGCGTGGCTTCCGGGCCCAGGTGCGGTGGTTCGCAGGGCAGCATCTGGCCGGCTTCGTGCAGGGCCGCCTCGATTTCGCGCAGCGGCGTGCCGGCGCGGGCGGTGAGCACCAGTTCGGTCGGATCGTAGCTGACGATGCCGCGGTGGCTGCGGGTATCAAGCACTTCACCGGCCACTGGGTTGCCGAGCATCGCCTTGCTGTTGCTGCCCTGGATACGCAGTGGCGTGCGTTGGTTCAGCGCCTGGTTTACCTGTTCCAGCAGTGCCTGGCTCATGTCGCGGTCCATGCTCATCAGAAACGCTCCAGTTCGGGGAAGGGCAGCTGCCCATGGTGCACATGCATGGCGCCGAATTCGGCGCAGCGGTGCAAGGTGGGAATGTTCTTGCCGGGGTTGAGCAGGCCCTGCGGGTCGAAGGCGGCCTTCACCGCGTGGAACAGGGTGATTTCGTCGCTGTTGAACTGCGCGCACATCTGGTTGATCTTCTCGCGGCCCACGCCATGTTCACCGGTGATGCTGCCGCCCACTGCCACGCACAGTTCGAGGATCTTGCCGCCGATGGCTTCGGCACGCTCCAGCTCGCCGGGGCGGTTGGCATCGAACAGGATCAGCGGATGCATGTTGCCGTCGCCGGCATGGAACACATTGGCCACGCGCAGGCCGTATTCAGCGGACAGGTCACTGATACCCTTGAGCACCCGGGGCAGTTCGCGGCGCGGGATGGTGCCGTCCATGCAGTAGTAGTCCGGGGAGATGCGCCCTACCGCTGGAAAGGCGTTCTTGCGCCCGGCCCAGAAGCGCACGCGCTCGGCTTCGTCGCAGGCCAGGCGCACCTCGCGGGCCCCGGCATGCGTCAGTACGTCGGCGACCCGCGCGCAGTCGTCGTGTACGTCGGCCTCCACGCCATCCAGCTCGCACAGCAGGATCGCCGCCGCGTCCACCGGGTAGCCAGCGTGGATGAAGTCCTCGGCGGCGCGGATCGCCAGGTTGTCCATCATCTCCAGGCCACCGGGGATGATGCCGGCCGCGATGATGTCGGCGACTGCCCGGCCGGCGTCCTCGACGCTGTCGAAACTGGCCAGTAGCACTCGCGCCACCTGGGGCTTGGGTAGCAGCTTGACGGTAACTTCGGTGACGATACCCAGCATGCCTTCGGAGCCGGTGAACAGCGCCAGCAGGTCGAAACCTGGGCTGTCCAGGGCATCGCTGCCGAGGGTCAGGTGCTCGCCCTCGACCGTGAGGATTTCCACCTTGAGCAGGTTGTGCACGGTCAGGCCGTACTTGAGGCAGTGCACGCCACCGGCATTTTCGGCGACGTTGCCACCGATGGAGCAGGCTATTTGCGAGGAGGGGTCTGGTGCGTAGTACATACCATGAGGTGCGGCGGCCTGGGAGATGGCCAGGTTGCGCACGCCCGGCTGCACACGGGCGTAGCGACCCTGCGGGTTCACCTCAAGGATACGATTGAAGCGCGCCATCACCAGCAGGATGCCCTTCGCCAGCGGCAGGGCACCGCCCGACAGGCCGGTACCGGCGCCTCGGGCGACCACCGGTACGCCACGTTGGTGGCACAGTTTCAGCAGTGTTTGCACCTGCTCCAGGCGCTCGGGCAGCACCACCAGCAGTGGCACGGTGCGGTAGGCCGACAGGCCGTCGCATTCGTAGGGTTTGAGGTCTTCTTCGCGGTGCAGGATTTCGAGGTCTGGCAGGGCATCGCGCAGCGCCTGCAACAGGTCAGCCTGGTTCACGTTGGGCAACGCGCCATCGACGCGCTCGTCGTACAGGATATTCATCGGCTCACTCGGCAACGGTTTTTGTTGTTGTTGGCAAAGCGATCACCCTGCCAGCGTGCGCGTGCCGGCGGCTGTGGTCGAGTGCGGCAGATACTGGTCCTACCAGTTTTTCTGCCAGGCTGTGGCTATTACCGGCTTTGTCCGGCTAGATTGAAGCCAGTGATGCAACTGGTCCTACCAGTAGGGGCGTTGAGATGGGTACTGAAGGCAAGGCCAAGGTCGCCGATCAGGTCGCCGAACGGGTCGAACGGTTGATCGTCGAAGGCGTACTGAAGGTGGGCCAGGCGCTGCCGTCCGAGCGGCGGCTGGTGGAAAAACTGGGCTGTTCGCGCTCGGCTCTGCGGGAGGGCCTGCGCATCCTGCGTGGGCGCGGCATCATCGACACCGAGCAAGGGCGTGGCTCGTTCGTCGCCGACCTGACGGGGCAGGTGGGGAGCACGCCGTTGATGCACCTGTTCAGCTCGCAACCGCGCACGTTGTTCGACTTGCTGGAGGTGCGGGCGTTGCTGGAGGCGGAGTCGGCGCGGCTGGCGGCTTTGCGCGCCACCGAGGTCGACCGTTTGCTGATCCGTCGGCGCTACGAAGAAATGCTGGCTGCCCATGAAACCGCGCAGGCGCTCGATGCTCGCGAGCATGCCCACCGTGACCATGCCTTTCACCGGGCGATCAGCGAGGCGTCGCATAACCCGGTGCTGGTGCATACCCTGCAATCGCTCAGTGACCTGACCCTGAGTACTGTGTTCGCTTCGGTCAACAACCTGTACTGCCGGCCTGCGCAGAAACGCCAGATCGATCGCCAGCATGCGCGGTTGTATCACGCAGTGATGGAGCAACTGCCCGAGCAGGCTCAGCGGGCCGCACGCGAGCACATCAACGGGATACGTGACAGTTTGCGAGAGATAGAGCAGGAAGAGCAGCGCTTGGTCAGGGCGACCATGCGCATGGATGGCTGGGGTTGAATTGTAACCCCGCACCGGCCTGTTCGCGGACAATGCCGAGCACAGGCCGGTACAGGTTCACTCAATGGTCAGCCACAGGGTCATCCTGAGACAGGATTGCCCTGGCCAACTCTTCATCATTGGCTTGCAGCCCTGGGTGGTCCTTGCGGGCCTGTTCCAAAGCCGACTCCACATAGGCGCCGCGGATGGCACCGCCGCTGGCGACGAACGCAGAAAGCTCGTCACGGGCCGGGATGATCCGTTTGTCATCCTTGAAGGTCGAATACAGCGAGGCGGAAACACCGGCCGAGGTGGCGACGTCGCCCGCATCGACGCGGGCCAGGGCAGCACCGGCAGGCAGCAGGAGCAGCAGCGCAGGGGCGAGGAATAGGTGGCGCATGTCGTGTTCTCCAGTAGCGTGAAGCACAGGGAAATAAACCACTCAGTGTTTAAGAGAGCAGGTGAGTGCGGGTAGTTCCCTTTCCTGGCTGGAATGACGAGAGGGGCAGGTACAGCGCAGGGCTCGATCTCAGTGAGGCCTCTGTGGAAGCGGCTCAAGGTTCAAATCGACAACCGCACCACCCGGTTGTCCAGCACCTGTTGCTCCTGTCCCCGCCGCTTGTTCACTACAAGCTCACCAATCGCAATCAGCCGGGTGCGCGTGATGTTGCGCGACAACCCCAGCAACTGCGCGGTATGCACCTGGTTGTAATGGCAGAACCGGTACGCCGAGCGCAGCAGGGCATTTTCCACCTTCTCGTAAAGATCACCCGACTGCTCCTCGTACAGCCGGCTGAACGCGCGCTGTAGCAAGTCATCCACGCCATTGCCTGCCGGCTCCTCCTCTTGCCGTTCGATACGCAAGTTGGACAAACGCAGGTCCTGCGCTTGCACCGTGCCATCGCCACAGGTCAACAAGCTGTGGTGAATCACGTTTTCCAGCTCACGGATGTTGCCCGGCCAACTGTACTCGACCAGCTTGGCCTGGGCCTTGGGGCTCAGTTCCACCGGCCCGTAGCCCAACCGGTCGCTGTAACTGCGGATGAAATGCCGGGCCAGTGGCAGGATGTCGCCCGGACGGTCGCGCAACGGGTGCAACTGCAACGTCACCACGTTCAGCCGGTAGTACAGGTCTTCACGGAAATGTCCGGCGTTGATGGCCTTTTCCAGCTGTACGTTGGTCGCCGCCAGGACCCGCACGTTGATCGGGATGCTCTTGCGCGAGCCCAGCCGCACCACTTCGCGTTCTTGCAGTACACGCAGCAGCTTGACCTGGATCGGCAGCGGCAAGTCGCCAATTTCGTCGAGGAACAAGGTGCCGCCGTTGGCCTCTTCGAACCAGCCGGCCTTGGCCGCGAGGGCGCCGGTGAAGGCGCCCTTTTCATGGCCGAACAGTTCGGCTTCCACCAGCGACTCGGAAAATGCGCCGCAGTTGACCGCAACGAACGGGCCGTTGCGCCGACCGCTGAGGTTGTGGATGTGGCGTGCGACCAGCTCCTTGCCCGTGCCGGTTTCGCCGATGATCAGGACGCTGGCCTCGCTGGGGGCGACCTGTTGCAGGTGGGCGAGCAGCGCCTGCGACCTTGGGTCTTCAAAGACCTGTGCGGTCGCCCGGATCGAGGTAGCCAGTGTCGGTGACGGGGGGAGGGTCAGCAGTTGCATGGGCAGTCCTCAGGAGTAGAAGGATGGGGCAGGGCGTTTGTCGTTGAGGGCCCACTCGCCAAGTTCGTGGATGCGATAGTCCACCGGGTCGTGCAGGGTTTGCGTGCGCAGGTTGCGCCAGTGCCGGTCGAAGCGCAGCGAGGCATGCGTGGCGCGGGCACCGGTAACCTCGAACAGGCGGTTGCAGATGTCCAGGCCGTGGCGGCTGGCGGCGACCTTGGCAGTGCCGATGGCCAGGGCCAGGTCGCCGCGCTCATCAGCGGTAAGTGCATGTTCCTTGACCCAGGCGGCGTCCAGCTGGCGCGCGGCCCGCTCGATCAGCAGGCGCACGCTTTCCAGGCCAACCCAGAACTCGCCGTAATGGCGCAGTACGTAAGGGTCTTCGGCGCTGCTGGCGGCGCTGGAGCGGAACCACGGGCGGCTTTCCTTGAGGGTGTACTGACGGGCTTCGTCGAAGGCGCCTTCGGCAATGCCGAGGAACAGGTTGGCGAAATGCAGCTGGGCGATCAGTGGACGCAAGGCGGCGAACGGAGTGCTCAAGGGGCCTGGATCGAGCAGCAATTCGTTGTGCTCGACCCGTACCCGCTCGAAGGTGGCGCTGCCACTGTCGGTCTGGCGCTGGCCGATGTTGTTCCAGTCGCTGTGCAGACTGATGCCGGTGCGGCCACTGGGGATGGCGGCAATCAGCAACTTGCCGCCGGCACGTTCGTCCACTGCCGAGGCAATCAGCATTTCCGAGTCGCTGGCGCCGGAGCAGAAACTCTTCTTGCCCGAAAACTCGCACCAGCCGTCGAAGTGCTTGACCACGGTGCGGGTGTCCAGCGGGTTCAGGGCATTGCCCCAGAACCACTGTTTGCGAGCAGTCTGTTCGAACCACGGTTGCCATTGGTCCGGGCGCGAGAACAGGCGCACGGTGGCCAGCATCAGGTGGTGAAAACCGAAAACATGGGCGATGGAGCTGTCGACCCGCGCGAACTCGCGCACCACCGCGAAGGTATCGTGCCAGCTGGCACCCTGGCCGCCGAACGCCTGTGGGATCGCCAGTGACAGCAAGCCGCTGTCACGCAAAGCGTCGCGCTCGGCTTTGGGTGTGCCACCGCGTTCGTCGCGTTCCACAGCGGTCTGGGCAAACTGCCCGGCCAGTTCGCGGGCAATCGCCAAGGCCGGGCGCAGTGGTGTAGTCACAGGTGCATTCATGGCCGCTCCTCAGGCGCTTTTACGCAGGGCGTGGTGGGCGCCGAACAGTGGCACGGCACGCTCGGCGGCCAGGCGGATACGGGCGGCAAGGGCGTCGCTGGAGACACGGTAGTCGGCCATTTCCGCCTGGCTGGCGAATACGCCGATGGGCAGGGTCAGGGCCTGCAGGAAGCTGAACAGCGGGCGCAGCTGGTGGTCGAGCACCAGCGCGTGGCGTTCGCTGCCACCGGTGGCGGCGAGCAACACCGGGGTGTCGACCAAGGCGTCCTGGCCGATCAGGTCGAACAGGTGCTTGAAGTGGCCGGTGAAGCTGCCGCGGTACACGGGTGTGGTCACCACCAGCAGGTCGGCCCGTTCCACCAGGCGCAGTTGCTGCTCGACAGTGTCGGGCAGTTCGCTGCGCCACAGGGCGCTGCCCAGTGGCCGGGCGATCTCGCCCAGTTCGATCAGGTGCGGCTTGATGTGCAGGTGTTCGGCCAGTTCGGCGAGGATCGCTTCGGTCAGGGCCAGGGTGCGCGAAGGGCGGGAAGTGCCGCCGGACAGGGCTACGACGTTCAGTGGGGTGCTCATGGGCTAGTCTCCGGTTCTGGTTGAGCGGGACTTTGCTTGAGCAATCGTCGTGCCTGGTTCTAATGTTGTTATAGATCAACTAGTTAGCGAGTATTAGTGGCTGCGCTGCTGTTGCCGTGCGGGCGTTTTGTGTTGATCAGGTGTTGCGCTGCAAACAGTTGGCCGGGTGTTGGCGGCTGTACAGTTGGGAGAGTTATAGAGGATTAATGAATAGATAAAAAAGAATAAGAAGTCATATTATTATTCTATTTTTATCTTAAAGGTGTTGCGTGGTGCTGCGCAGCAGCCCCAAGCACCCTAGATGTGGGGGGCGTTGCGAGGGGATACCCCACCCGCAAATTCCGGTTTCAAATGCCCCTGTTCATCCAGCAGGTAAGCATCCATCACCTCCCGCACCACCGGCCCGGCCACTCGGCCCCCAGCCTCGCCGTTCTCGATCATCACGGCCACCACCACGCTCGGGTGGTCAGCCGGGGCAAAGCCAACGAACAGGGCGTTGTCACGGTGCCTTTCCAGCGTCTTGTCGCGGTTGTAGCGCTCACCCTGTTTGATTGCCACCACCTGCGCGGTACCGCTCTTGCCTGCAATCCGGTACTGCGCACCGGCTGCTGCGGCGCGGGCGATGCCGCGCGGGTCGTGCATGACCATCTGCATGCCTTGGCTGACCTGGTCCCAGGCGTGCTTGTCATGCAGCACGATATTGGGCATTGGGTTGGGGTCCACCGGCACATCGCCGCCCACGGTCATGGCCAGGTGCGGGCGATGCCACACGCCTTTGCTTGCCAGCAGGCTGGTGGCTTGGGCCAGCTGTAGCGGGGTGACCTGCATGTAGCCTTGGCCAATGCCGAGGATCAGTGTCTCACCCGGGAACCAGGCCTGGCGCCGCGTGGCGCGCTTCCACTCGGCCGAAGGCATCAGCCCCGAGGCCTCCTCGAACATGTCCAGCGACACCTTCTGGCCCAGGCCGAACTCGGCCATGTAATCGTGCAGGCGGTCGATGCCCAGTTTATGAGCCAGGTCGTAGAAGTAGGTGTCGTTGGAGCGCATGATGGCGGTGTACATGTCTACCCAGCCGTCGCCGCTGCGGTTCCAGTTGCGGTACTTGTGGTCGTAGTTGGGCAACTCATAGTAGCCAGGGTCGAACACCCGGCTGCCAGGGGTGATCACGCCGCTGTCGAGGCCGGCGATGGCCACTTCAGGTTTAACCGTCGAGCCGGGCGCATACAGGCCACGCAGCACGCGGTTGAACAGCGGGCGGTCGATCGAGTCGCGCAGGGCGGCGTACTGCTTGAAACTGATGCCCTTGACGAACAGGTTGGGGTCGAAGCTGGGGTTGCTGACCATCGCCAGTACGTCGCCATTGGCCGGGTCCAGCACCACCACCGAGCCACGGCGCTCGCCCAGGGCCTTTTCCGCGGCCACCTGCAAGTGCGCGTCCAGGGTCAGGACAATGTCCTGACCAGGAGTTGGGTCCTTGTGGTTGAGCACGCGCATCACCCGGCCCTGGGCGTTGGTCTCGACCTCTTCATAGCCCACGTGGCCATGCAGCTGGCTCTCGTAGAAGTGCTCGATGCCGGTCTTGCCGATTGACTGGGTGCCGCGGTACTCGGTGCTGTCGAGGACCTTGGCTTCTTTCTCGTTGATGCGCCCCACATAGCCGACCGAATGGGCGAAATGCTCGGCCAGCGGGTACTCGCGGATGAACTGCGGTTCGACCTCCAGGCCCGGCAGGCGGAACTGGTTTACCGCGACCAGGGCGATCTGCTCTTCGCTCAGGCCCACCATCAGGGTCACCGGCTCGAACGGCTTGCGGCCACGGCGCAGGTCTTTGTCGAACTGCTTGCGGTCGTCTTCGGTCAGGCCTAGTACCTGGGTCAAGGTGTCGAGCACTTTGGCCGAATCGCCGCCGGCCCGCTCACGGGTCATGGTCAGGTCGAAACTGGGCTTGTTGTCGGCCAGCACCACGCCATTGCGGTCGTAGATCAGCCCGCGTTCGGGGGCGATGGGTAGCACGTGCACGCGGTTGTTTTCCGACACCGCGGTCTGCTGGTCGTGCTGCAGTACCTGCAGCACATAGAGCCGGCCCACCAATACGGCACACAGGCTGAACACCAGGGCGGCGCAGGCCAGAAGCCGGCGGTTCACCAGGTGTTTTTCCTTTTCGTGGTCCTTGAGAGGGATGGGTTGCGGCATCAGGGGCTCTTTCCTACAGGCATCGCGCTGGCCGTGCGGGCGCGCGATCGGGCCGGGGATGCTACGCAACACATCCCGCCCTCTCAAGGCGAGGCGCGGCTGGCCGCAGGCTGATAACGCCTGTGTGTCCCATGATCAGGGCGCTGGCGGCAAACATGAAGATTTGTTCATGGCTGAGCCGCATGGAGGATTCGATGCTGGTTTTTTGCGTCATTATGGATCCATAAAAGAATCGTGTTCGATTAACGAACGAAAAATCATATGAGGCTTAAGCGGATAACATATTGAAATAAATAGATAAAAAATAAAATTGGTAGATCGGTCACGTAGAGTTTTGGTGGTTTTCTCAAAGCGCTTGGCTTTGGTTTGTTGTTTGTGGATCCATTATCTGGTTGATTAGCGCCTGACAACGGCCGGAGCCCTCCTGCCGTATGCGACAACAATTACAAAAAGGGTCCAGTCATGAATGGCTTTCCAAGGGTACGGAACCGTCAGGGTTCCATGCGCTTTGCCGGCGTGTGCGCATCAGTTCTCCCACCTGTGAACCGGCAGGTGGCCCTATGAATACCGACCTCAAGCAACGCCTGGACAACGACCCGATGGGCCGCTTCCAGTGCCTGGCCATTGGTATTTGCATCATCCTCAACATGATCGATGGCTTCGACGTGCTGGTCATGGCCTTCACCGCCGCCTCGGTGTCCGCCGAGTGGGGCCTGAACGGCGCACAGGTAGGGCTGCTGCTCAGCGCCGGCCTGTTCGGCATGGCAGCCGGGTCGTTGTTCATCGCACCATGGGCCGACCGGTTTGGTCGACGCCCACTGATCCTGTTGTGCCTGGCGCTTTCGGGCATTGGCATGCTGCTCTCGGCACTGAGCCAAACCCCGCTGCAATTGGCGCTGTTGCGAGGCCTGACCGGGCTGGGCATTGGCGGCATCCTGGCCAGTAGCAACGTGATCGCCAGCGAGTACGCCAGCAAGCGCTGGCGTGGCCTTGCGGTGAGCCTGCAGTCCACCGGCTATGCCCTGGGCGCGACCCTGGGCGGGTTGCTCGCGGTGTGGCTGTTGGGGCATTGGGGCTGGCGCTCGGTGTTCCTGTTCGGCGGCATCGTCACCGTGCTGGTGATCCCGCTGGTATTGCTGTGGCTGCCGGAGTCGTTGGACTTCCTGCTGGCTCGCCGGCCAGCCAATGCCCTGGCCCGGGTCAACCGCCTGGCAGTGCGCCTCGGTCAGCCGGCACTGGCGCAACTGCCGGCACTGGCGGCGAGGGCGCAGGGTACCACCCGTGGTTTCAGGCAACTGCTGGCGCCGGATATGCGCCGCACCACGTTGGTGATCTGGTTGCTGTTCTTCCTGGTCATGTTCGGCTTCTACTTCGTCATGAGTTGGACGCCGAAACTGCTGGTGGCCGCTGGCCTGTCGGCCCAGCAGGGCATCACCGGCGGTGTGCTGTTGAGTGTCGGCGGCATCCTCGGTGCGGCGCTGATCGGCGGGCTGGCATCGCGTTGGCCACTGACGCGGGTACTGGCGTTGTTCATGCTCATCACCGCCGCACTGCTGGTGTTGTTCGTGGTCAATGGGGCCTCGGTCACTGCTGCGCTGGCGCTGGGGTTGCTGATCGGGCTGTTTTCCAACGGCTGCGTGGCCGGCCTGTATGCCTTGTCGCCAGTGGTCTATGACGCCTCGGTACGCGCCACCGGCGTGGGCTGGGGCATCGGTATTGGCCGCATGGGCGCGATCCTGTCGCCGACCGTGGCTGGCGTATTGCTCGATGGCGGCTGGCAACCGCTGCACCTGTACGGGGTGTTCGCCAGCGTGTTCGTGCTGGCCGCAGGTTGCCTGTTGCTACTGCGGCCAATGGCCAAGCCAGCGGCCGCCCTCTCTACCGATGCACTGAGCCACTGAGTGCAACCCGGCCTGGCCGGGTACCTGAATGCAGCACGTCGCCCCAAGCCCATACCGGCCTGGGGCGGTTGGCTGCGCCTATGAAAAGCGGAGAACAATAATAATGATGCACACAACTTGCACGCTGGCCCGTTCGGCCCTGGCGGTGTCGCTGGCGCTTGGCCTGGGTTTGCCGGCCTGGGCCGAGGAGGGCGGCTTCCTTGAAGATGCCAAGGCCGGGCTGACACTGCGCAACTACTACTTCAACCGCGACTTCCGCGACGCAGGGGCGGCCAAGAGCAAGGTCGAAGAATGGGCCCAGGGTTTCATTTTCAAGTTCAGCTCTGGCTACACACCGGGGCTGATCGGTGTTGGCCTGGACGGCATCGCCATGTTCGGCGTGAAGCTGGACAGCGGCCGTGGTACCAGCGGCTCCGAACTGCTGCCGGTGCACGATGACCGGCGTGCGGCCGACGACTATGGTCGCGCCGGTCTGGCGGCCAAGCTGCGTATTTGCGCGACCGAACTGAAGGTCGGTGAGCTGTTGCCGGATATTCCGCTGCTGCGCTACGACGATGGCCGCCTGCTGCCACAGACGTTCCGCGGGGCAATGCTCGATTCGCGGGAGATCGAAGGCCTGAGCCTGCAGGCCGGCCAGTATCGCGAGGTGAGCCTGCGCAATTCTTCCGACATGCAGGACCTTTCCGCCTGGGCCGCGCCTGGGGTGACTTCGGATGGTTTCAACTATGTCGGCGCCGAGTACCGCTTCAACCAGCAGCGCACGCAGATCGGCGCCTGGCATTCGCAACTGGAGGACATTTACCAGCAAAGCTACTTCAACCTGCTGCACAGCCAGCGGCTGGGGGAGTGGACACTGGCGGCCAACCTTGGCTACTTCATCGACCGGGATGATGGACAGGCGCGCATTGGTGATATCCAGAGCCGCACTGGCTACGCTTTGCTGTCGGCCTCGCACAGTGGCCATACCCTGTACCTGGGGTTGCAGAAGGTCAGTGGCGACAGCCCGTGGATGTCGGTGTATGGCAGTAGCGGGCGGACCTTGGGCAACGACATGTTCAACGGCAACTTCAGCAACGCCGACGAGCGCTCGTGGCAAGTGCGCTACGACTACAATTTTGCCGCTATGGGTGTGCCTGGGTTGCTGGCCATGGTGCGCTACGGGCATGGTGAAAATGCCACCACGGCGGCCGGCAGCAATGGCAAGGAGTGGGAGCGCGATACCGAAGTGAACTACACCTTCCAGAGCGGGGCGTTGAAGAACCTCAACATCCGCCTGAACAATGCGACCAACCGGCGCAGCTTCAACAGTGATTTCGACCAGACGCGGCTGATTGTCAGCTATCCGCTGACGTTGTAAACGCCGCGACTTAATCGTTGGCTGGCCTGCCGGCGATGTGGGCTAACAGGCCACCAACAACCCCTCACCTTGCGCTAAGATGCCCGCTCATGTCCCTGGAAGTAGCCTGGATGAGCAAGCCCGGTCAAATGGTGCTGGTCGCGTTGCGCAAGATGATCGCCTCGGGCGAGCTGGCGGCCGGCGAGCGCTTGATGGAAGTCCCCACCGCCGAGCTGTTCGGCGTTTCTCGCATGCCGGTGCGCATGGCGTTTCGTACCCTTGAGCAGGAAGGCTTGCTGGTGCGTTTTGGCGGCCGGGGCTTTCAGGTGCGCTCAGTCAGTGCCGATGACATCGCCGGTGCGGTCGAGGTGCGCGGCGTACTGGAGGGGCTGGCCGCGCGCCAGGCTGCAGAGCGTGGTTTGTCGGTGCAAGCACGCGCGGCGCTGCAGCAGTGCCTGGTCGATGGCGACCAGCTGTTCGACAAGGGCTTCGTGACCGAAGAAGACCTGCAGGCTTACCACGACCTGAACATGCGCTTTCACCAGGTGATCATCGAAGCCAGCCACAACCCGGCCATTGCCGATGCCCTGGCGCGCAACGACCACCTGCCGTTCGCCTCGGTCACCGCGCTGGCGGTGGACCGCCATGACCTGGCCCGCGAATACCGGCGCTTCAATTTTGCTCACATGCAGCATCACGCGGTGTTCGATGCCCTGACCAACCGCCAGGGTGCCCGCGCCGAAGCGATCATGCGCGAGCACGCCAATGCCACCTTGCGCTACGCCGAGACCTTTGGCGGGGCGACGGCAGACGCAGGCATGAAGGTTATCCTGCCCTCGGCGTAAACCGGTTCAGATATCCAGCACCAGCAGCGGCGTTTTCGAGCGCGAGCAGCAGGGCGTGAACTGATCGTTCAGCGCCTGCTCCTCTTCGGTAAGGAACATGTCGCGGTGGTCCGGCGTACCCTGCAGCACGCGCGTCAGGCAGGTGCCGCAGATACCCTGTTCGCACGACATGGCAATCTCGATACCGTGCTGTTCCAGCACCTGCACCACGGTCTGGTCGGCCGGCACCTCGAACACCTGCCCCGTGCTGCCCACCTGCACCGAGAAGCTACCGTCGTTGCTGGCATCCACCGGCGCTGCGGCAAAATACTCGCGGTGCAGGTTGGCCTCCTGCCAGCCCAGTCCCTTGGCGCTGTCCAGCACATGCTGCATGAACCCGCCGGGCCCGCAGACATACAGGTGCGCATCCTCTTGCGGGTTGCCCAGCACCCGGGCGATATCCAGTGCGGTTTCCGGTTGCTCGTCAAAGTGTACGAACAGGCGGTCGGCGAACGGCGCGTTGCGAATGCGTTCGACAAAGGCCGCACGCTCGCTGGAGCGGGCGCAGTAGTGCAGCTCGAAGTCATGGCCGCTGTGGGACAGCTGCTCGGCCATGCACAGAATCGGGGTAATGCCGATGCCACCGGCAAACAGCAGGCTGCGCTGCGCCCCCTCGGCCAGCGGGAACAGGTTGCGCGGCGCGCTGATGCGCAGCCGTGCGCCGGCCTGCACTTGCTCGTGCAGGCTGCGTGAGCCTCCCCGCGAAGCCGGGTCGTTGAGCACGCCAATCAGGTAACGGTGGCGCTCCTCGGGGTGGTTGCACAGCGAATACTGGCGCACCAACCCATCGGGCAAATGCACGTCGATATGCGCGCCAGCGCTGAACGCCGGCAGCAAGCTGCCATCCGCTGCCGCCAGCTCGAAGCTGCGAATACCTTGCGCTTCGTCGTTACGGGACACCACTACGGCATCGATCATGTCGGCTGTTCCTCAGGCAGGGGTGGCGCTGGTAGCGATCAGTTGCGGTTGTGGCGCACGCTCTTTGGCGATGATGCGCTCCAGCACCTTGCGCGACTGCACGCCGCCAGCATCGATGTTCAGCTTCAGCAGGTTGCGCTCGGGGTGGGCCAGCAGGTTCTGCTGCTGGCGTTCGAGCATCTCCAGGTCTTCGCTGAAAATCTTGCCTTGGCCTTCGCGGATGTTGTCGGTCAGGGTTTGGTCATGCGCGGCGAAGTTGCGTGCCATGCCCCAGAAGTACCAAATCGATGTGTCGGTCTCTGGCGTGATGAAATCCACCACGATGCTCGACGCCTTGTGCTGCGCCTCGGCGTGGTAGCCACCCTTGCCGGCATGCGCCACACCCACTTCGATCAGCACATGGCTAGGCGGGGTGAAGCGGCAGATCTGCCAACGGTCCACCGGTACATCATCGGCCAGGCCGTTGCCACGCAGGGCCATGCGCCAGAAGGGCGGAGCCATGATGTTTTCCATGTGCCGGGCGGTGACCACTTCGTCGCCGGTGACGGTGGTGACTGGCGGGGCCTCGTCGATTTCCTTCTGGCCGATGCTGGAGGCATGCACGTAGGTTTCGTGGGTGAGGTCCATCAGGTTGTCGATCATCAGGCGGTAGTCGCAACCGATGTGGAACAGCCCGCCACCGTAGGCCCATTCATCATTCACCGCCCATTCAAGGTGCGGAATCAGCGCCGGGTCGGCCTGCGCCTGGTCGCCTGGCCATACCCAGACAAAGCCATAGCGCTCGACTGCAGCGAAAGTCTTGTTGCAGGGAAAGCCCCGTACCCGCTGGCCGGGCATCGACACGGTCTTGCCATCGCAGCCCATGACCAGGCCGTGGTAGCCGCATACCAGGTTGCCGTCCTCGACATAGCCAAGCGACAACGGCGCACCACGGTGAGGGCAGAAATCCTCGACGGCGGCTACACGGTTCTCGTGGCCACGGTAGAACACGATTTTTTCCCCGCAGATCCGCCGGCCCAAGGGCTTGGTGGCGATCTCGTCGGGGGTGCAGGCAACGTACCAGGTGTTTTTGGGATACATGGGAGGCTCTCCGGGGTTTTGTTTTTATTTAATGGATCCATTAGAGCCGTTAAAGAAAATCACGGTCAATCTATATTGTGTGCTTATGGTGGGTTTTGTGCGGTTATCGGATCGTTGTGGATCCATTGTTGGCTAGCGATGAGAATCGCAATACGCCTCTGCGACCACGTACCTGCTATTACTTAGCAGACACATCACACACCAAGGCCCCTCGATGCTCGCCATCGAAAACCTTCACAAATCATTCCCCACTCCCCAAGGCCCGCTCCCGGTTCTGCAGGGCGTCGATCTGCGCCTGGCACGCGGCAGCAGCCTGGCACTGATGGGCGAGTCGGGCAGCGGCAAGAGCACCTTGCTGCACCTGGTGGCTGGCCTGGACCGGGCCGACAGCGGCCGCATCCTGATCGACGACGTTGCGCTCGACGGCCGTTCGGAAGCGTCTCTGGCACAGTGGCGGCGTGAGGGGATTGGCCTGGTGTTCCAGCAATACAACCTGATCAGCAGCCTGGACGTCGGCCTGAACCTGACCTTCCAGGCTCGCCTGGCCGGGCGGTATGACCCGCATTGGGCGGCTTACCTGGCGCAACGTCTGGGCCTGGCGGGCCTGCTTGCGCGTTACCCGGAACACTTGTCGGGCGGCCAGCAGCAGCGGGTCGCCATCGGCCGCGCGCTGGCCGGGCGACCGGCATGGCTGCTAGCCGACGAACCCACCGGCAGCCTGGATGAGGCCAGCAGCGACGAGGTGCTGAACCTGTTGCTGCAGTTGGTTGCCGAAGCCGGCAGCGGTGTGTTGATGGTGACTCACAGCCCACGGTTGGCGGCGCGTTTGCAGCAGCGCTGCTACCTGCAGGCCGGCTGCGTGCGGCACGAGCAGGGCTGATGAGGCTGTTGTCGCTGGCATTGATGGCGTTGCTCAGCCATTGGCGGCGCCACCGCGTGCAGTGCTTGAGTATCTTCACTGGCCTGTGGCTGGCCACGGCGTTGTGGACCGGGGTGCAGGCGCTGAACAGCCAGGCACGCAGTGACTATGCCCGGGCCAGCGCGGTTTTGGCCGGGCCGTTGCAGGCGCAATTGCTGCCGCGCACTGGCGAGCGCTTCGACCAGGGTTTGTACGTGCAACTGCGCAGGCTGGGCTGGGCGGTATCACCGGTGCTGGAAGGGCGCTTGCGCCTGCCGGGCGAGCCGGCGCACAGCGTGCGGCTGATTGGCATCGAGCCATTGAGCCTATCGCCGGCCAGCAGCATTGCCGGTGTACAACTGCAGGCATTCGACCTGCAGGCTTTTATCGGCACGCCCGGGCAAGCCTGGGTTGGGCCAGACACCTTGCGTCAGTTGAGCGCAAACCCCGCGCAGCGGGCCCGCGACAGCGAAGGGCAGTTGCTGCCGCCTTTGGTTTTGCAGCCCGCGTTGGCGCCTGGGGTGATGGTGGTGGACATCGGCCACGCGCAGGCGTTGCTGCATGCATCTGGGCAGTTGTCACGCCTGCTGCTGGCCGGGGCACCTGGGCCATTGCCGGCAGATATCGCGCCCTTCCTCGAACTTCAAACACAGCAGGACGATGGCGGTTTGCAGCGCCTGACCGACAGTTTCCACCTCAACCTGACTGCGCTCGGCCTGCTGGCGTTCATCGTCGGCTTGTTCATCGCCCACGCCGCCATCGGCCTGGCGCTGGAACAGCGGCGTGGGCTGATCCGCAACTTGCGCGCCAGCGGCATCAGCCTGAAGACCCTGCTGTATGCACTGTTGCTGGAGTTGGGCCTGTTCGCGGTGCTGGGCGGGCTTGCCGGGGTGGCCAGTGGTTATGCCTTGGCCGCGTGGCTGCTGCCCGATGTGGCCGCCAGTTTGCGCGGCCTTTATGGCGCACAGGTGGCGGGTACGCTGAGCCTGCCCGCGTGGTGGTGGCTGCTGGGCGTGCTGGTGAGTGTATTCGGGGCATTGCTGGCAGGGCTGGGCAGCGTCATGCGTGCGGCCCGATTGCCGTTGCTGGCGCTGGCGCAACCTCAAGCCTGGCGGCTGGCGCAGGGGCCATGGCTGAGGCGTCAGGCATTGATCGCGGGCTTGCTGCTGTTGCTGGCTTTGGGCTGTGGCGTGTTCGGAGCCAGCCTGCCCAGCGCGTTCGCCATGCTGGCGGGGTTGCTGCTGGCGGCAGCGCTGCTGTTACCGGGCATGCTCGACCGGGTGCTGGCCTGGCTGGCGCGCCGCTGCCAGCGGCCATTGGCGCAATGGTTCGTTGCCGACAGCCGCCAGCAACTGCCGGCCCTGAGCCTGGCGTTGATGGCCCTTTTGCTGGCGCTGGCTGCCAGTGTTGGCGTGGGCAGCATGACCGAGGGTTTTCGCAAGACGTTTGTCGGTTGGCTTGGCCAGCGCCTGTCCGCCGACCTGTATGTCACCCCACGCGATACAGCCCAAGGCCTGCAGATAGTCGAGTGGCTTGAGCAGCAGCCTGCGGCCAGTGTGGTGCTGCCCGGCTGGCGCGTGGACATTCAACTACAAGGTTGGCCGGTACAAGTGCAGGGCATTGTCGATCACTCCGTTTATCGAACGCGCTGGCCACTATTGGAACAGCAGCCACATGCCTGGCAGCGACTGGCCCGCGGGCAGGCTGTAATGCTCAGCGAACAGTTGGCCAGGCGGTTGAAACTGCAACTGGGCGATAACCTCAAGCTGCCTGCGAACACGTCGCCGGCCTTGCCTGTTGTGGGGATCTATGCCGATTACGGCAACCCCAAGGGGCATGTCCTGGCCAATGCCGGCTGGTTGCGCGAAAACTGGCCACAGGCAACCCTGACCGGCTTGAGCGTCGACTTGGCCGCTGAACGGGTGCCGGCGCTCAAGGTCGCTCTGCAACGGCATTTTGCCCTCGACGACAGCCGCGTGGTCGAGCAGGCGCGCCTGAAGCGCTGGTCGACCGACGTGTTCAACCGCACCTTTGCCGCCACCGCTGCCCTCAACAGCCTCACCCTTGGCGTGGCTGGCGTGGCGTTGTTCATCAACCTGTTGACCCTGGGCCAGTCCCGGCTGGGCCAGCTGGCACCGCTATGGGCGCTGGGTGTGCGGCGTATGCAACTGGTCTGGCTGGGCCTTGGCCAGACACTCATGCTGAGCAGCCTCACCGTGTTGATGGCGATCCCGCTGGGGTTGCTGCTGGCCTGGTGCCTGGTCGCGGTGGTCAATGTTCAGGCGTTTGGCTGGCGCCTGCCGCTCTATGTCTTTCCCGTGCAGTTGCTGCAGTTGGCCATGTTGGGGTTGTTCACCAGTCTGCTGGCCAGCGCCTGGCCGCTGTGGCAGCTGGCGCGCCGCCAGCCGCGCGAACTGTTGAGGCCCTTTGCCGATGAAGCGTAATGCGTGGCTGTTGCTCAGCGTGTTGTTGTGCGGCTGTGATCAACCAGCACCACAGAGTTATGCCGGGCTTGGGCAGCAGGCCGGCGAATTCAGCCAGGTGACCCGCGACCATCGGCTGGCATTTCCACAGGACCACGGTCCACACGATGGTTTTCGTATCGAGTGGTGGTATGTCACCGCCAACCTGAAGGACGCCCAAGGCCGTGACTGGGGCGCCCAGTGGACGCTGTTCCGCTCGGCCCTGCGCCCAGGCCCGGAGACCACCGACTGGAACAGCCCGAACCTGTGGATGGGGCACGCGGCCTTGACCGGTCCGGGCGGCCACCAGTCTGGCGAAACCCTGGCGCGCGGCGGTATCGGCCAGGCCGGAGTGCAGGCTCAGCCGTTCCGAGCGTGGATCGATGACTGGTCGTTGCAGGGCAGGGGCAGTATCGAAAACCTGCGGATGGTCGCCGGTGGCGATGGTTTTCGCTATGACTTGCAGTTGCACAGCGATCACCCTCTGGTGCTGCACGGGGAGCAAGGTTACAGCGAGAAATCTGGCAAGGGGCAGGCTTCGTACTATTACAGCCAGCCTTTCTACCAAGTGCAGGGGCACATTCAGCGTGGCAGCCAGTGCATCGCGGTCACTGGGCAGGCCTGGCTGGACCGGGAATGGAGCAGCCAACCGCTGGCGTCAGGGCAAACGGGCTGGGACTGGTTTTCGCTGCACCTGGACAGTGGTGCCAAGCTGATGCTGTTTCAGGTACGCGAGGCGCGGGGGGACGCGTACCGCGCTGGGACCTGGGTTGGGCCGCAGGGTGAGGTGGTGGCGCTGGACGCAGCGCAGATTCAGCTGCAGGCGCAAGCCTGGTCTGCGCAGAAAAACGGCAAAAAGGTGCCGACACGGTGGCGGGTGCAGGTGCCTGGGCATGGAGTGGATGTGCAGGTTGATGCCGTGGAGCCGCAGGCGTGGATGCAGACGCGATTCCCTTACTGGGAAGGGCCGGTGCGGTTGAGCGGGAGCGCGGGTGGGCGCGGGTATCTGGAGATGACTGGATATTAGTCAGTCTGGTCATGACGCGGTCCCTTGTTGGAGCGGCCTTGTGTCGCGATAGGGCCGCAAAGCGGCCCCAACAATGTTGGGGCGATTCGAAGATCCTGGGGGTGCTTCGCACCCCGATCGCGACACAAGGCCGCTCCTACAAGGGGCCACGCCAGCCTGTTCAATCCTTGATGAGTGCGCGCAGCACAGCTCGTGCATCTTCGCTGCGCAAGCACTCGATGAACAACCGGCTTTCCCGCGCCACTGTGTCTTCAAGCTCCGCTCGCTGGCTGTCCTTGAGCAACCGCTTGCTGATGCGCAATGCCGCCTGCGGATAGCCTTGCAGCTGCCGCGCCAGGGTGCGGGCAGCCGCCAGGCACTGCGCGCCGTCTTCATGCAGTTCATTGGCCAGCCCCCAGGCCACCATCTGTTCGCCATCGAGCAACGCGTTGGCCAGCAGCAAGCGCGCCGCACGGGCCTGGCCAAGCAAACGCGGCAGCAACAGGCTGGAGCCGAACTCCGGGCACACACCCAATGGCGCGAAGGGCATGCGCAGTTTGGTCGAGCGGCTGACCAGCACCTGGTCGCAATGCAGCAACAGGGTGGCCCCGATGCCGATCGCCGCGCCACTGACCGCTGCGATCAGCGGCTTGTCCAGCCCCATGACTACCCGCATCAGGCGGAACACCGGGCTGTCCAGGTCGCTGGGCGGGTTGTCGAGGAAGTCGCGCAGGTCGTTGCCAGCGCTGAAGCAGTGCGGCCCACCGGTGATGATGATGGCGTCGACATCAGGGTTTTCACCCGCCGCCAGCAGCAGGTCGCCCAGCTGTTGGTACATGGCGGTGTTCAGGGCATTGAGCTTGTCGGGGCGGTTGAAGGCCAGGGTCAGCAGCCCTTGGTCCAGGTCGCGTGTGATCAGGTCGTTCATGGCAGCCGCTTTTATTGTTGTGGGCAGGTGCAAGGGTTTATCACGCTGTCCGGCTTGTTGTACAGTCGTTCAGTCCAGCCCCTAACCCGAGACCCACCGATGACTCAGGAAGCCCGCTACCACCGCATGCTGCCGGAACTGCGCAAAGCCAACCTGGTCGAGGCGACCTTGGTGTGCCTCAAGCGCCATGGCTTTCAGGGGGCGTCGATCCGCAAGATCTCGGCTGAAGCCGGGGTTTCGGTGGGGTTGATCAGCCATCATTACGCCGGCAAGGACGAACTGGTGGCCGAGGCCTACATGGCCGTTACCGGCCGGGTGATGGGCCTGCTGCGCGAGGCCATGGCCCAGGCTGCGCCCAATGCCCGCGAGCGGCTGTCGGCGTTCTTCCGCGCCTCGTTCTGCGCCGAGCTGCTCGACCCGCAATTGCTCGATGCCTGGCTGGCTTTCTGGGGCGCGGTGAAGACCGCCGACGCCATCAACCAGGTACACGACCACTCTTACGGCGAGTACCGCAACGAGCTCAGCCGGCTGCTGGCCAAACTGGCCGAGGAAGAGGGCTGGCAGGGTTTCGATGCCGACCTGGCGGCCATCAGCCTGAGCGCCTTGCTCGATGGCCTGTGGCTTGAGTCGGGGCTCAACCCCGGCACCTTCACCCCCGAGCAGGGCGTGGTCATCTGCGAGGCCTGGGTCGATGGCTTGCAGGCCGGTGGTCGGCGGCGCTTCAGCCTGCCCGAGGGCTGTTGATCGCCCGTTCAGTAACGAGTACGCTGCTGTCGCGAGTGTGTAGAACAACACCAATAAAAAGAGACGACACGCAATGACGCCTCGGGTATTGATCGTCGATGACGATCCGCTTATTCGTGACTTGCTGCAGGCCTATCTGTCCCAGGAAGGCTACGACGTGCACTGCGCCGACACGGCGGAAAAGGCCGAAGCCCTGCTCGGCAGCCAGGATGTCGACCTGGTGCTGCTGGACATCCGCCTGCCTGGCAAGGACGGCCTCACCCTGACCCGCGAGCTACGGGTGCGCTCGGAGGTCGGCATCATCCTCATCACCGGGCGCAATGACGACATCGACCGCATCGTCGGCCTGGAATGCGGCGCCGACGATTATGTCATCAAACCGCTCAACCCCCGCGAGCTGGTGTCCCGTGCCAAAAACCTGATCCGCCGCGTGCGCCATGCCCGCGAGGTACACCCGGCCCCGGCCTGCGCACAATCGCTGAAGCAGTTCGCCGACTGGGCGCTGGACACCGATCGCCGTCGCCTGATCGACGCCCGTGGCGGGCAAACCCTGCTGACCCACGGCGAGTTTCAACTGCTCAGCGTGTTTCTGCGCAACAGCGGCCACACCCTTAGCCGCGACCAGCTGATGGACCAGATTCGCAACCGCGAGTGGGTGCCCAACGACCGCTCCATCGATGTGCTGGTCGGGCGCCTGCGCCGCAAGCTGCATGACGATCCGGCCGAGCCACAGCTGATCATCACCATCCACGGCACCGGCTACCTGTTCACCGCCAGTGTGGCGGCATGAGCCACTGCGCCTGGCTGTCGGCACTTGCGCTGTGTGTTGCGCAGGCCAATGCCAGCGAGCCGGTGCGGTATTGCGACTACCCGGTGTACCCACCCATTTCCTGGAGCGATGGCCACCAAGTGCGTGGGCTTGCCCCAACCGTGGTGCGTGAGCTGTTCGCACGCCTGGGCTACCCGGTGCAAACCGTGGTGCTGGGCAACTGGAAGCGCTGCCTGCTGGACGCCGCCGCCGGGCGGGTGGACGTGGTGCTGGCCTATAACAGCGACCAGCGCGACCAGCGCATGCGTTTTTCCACGGTGCCGGTGTTGCGCGAGGAAGTGGCCGTGTTCTACAACCGCAAGCGGCCGGTGCAGTTCCAGCAACTGGAGGACCTGGCCGGCTACCGTGGCGGCCTGTTATACGGTGAAAGCTACGGCGCTGAGTTCGACCGCTTCGTCGCCCGCCACCAGAACATCGAGCGGGTGTCGTCCAGCCAGCAGAACTTTGGCAAGCTGATCCGCGGCCGCATCGACTACGTGATCCAGGAGCGGCGTACTGGCCAACTGTTCATCGAACACTTGCCCGGCGCGCAGGACATCCGCGTGCTGCCCACTGCACTGAGCGTGGACTATCTGCGTGTAGCCGTGTCGCGGCAATCCCCCCTGAGCCAGCACATGGATGAAATCGACGAGCAGCTGCAGCGCATGAACCGGGCTGGCGAGATCGAGCGCTGGCTGGAGCAAAGCGAAGTCACCTACCGCGACATGATCAAGCTGCCGGCGGATGCCCGATGATACGCCTGCGCACCGACGGCCTGCTGCGTCGCCTACTGCTGTTCATCCTGCTGTTCAGCCTGTGCTTCACCGTGCTGGCCAGTGGCGTGCAGCTGTACTTCGAGTACCGCCGCGAAATGCGTGACATAGACGCACGCATGGCGTTGATCCGCGCCGGCTACCTGGCCAGCCTGGAGCGTAGCCTGTGGGACCTGGACGAGGCGCAGCTGGATGTGCAACTGCGCGGCCTGGTGGACTTTTCCGATGTGGCGCGGGTGCGCCTGGTCAGTGATGATTTCCAGTTGTTGCGCGGTGAGGCCGAAGCCACAGGGCCGCTGCGCATCGAGCGCTTCCCCCTTGATTATCAGCCACCCTCGGGGCCGCCCAGGCACCTGGGCGAGCTGGAAGTCAGCATCGACCTGGGCGCGGTGCACCGCCGGTTGTACGCCACAGGCCTTGCCAGCCTGCTGTGGATGGGCGTGTTTCTGTGCGGCCTGGCAGTGGCACTGTCGGGGCTGTTCTACCGCCTGGTCACCCGCCACCTGCAAGTGATGGCCGAATTTGCCCGTCGTATTGGCGCCGGCCAGTGGCAGGAGCCGTTGCGCCTGGGGCGCCGACGTTCAGCGCGCCCCGATGAGATCGACACGGTGGCCAATGCCCTGGACGATATGCGCCGCGCCATCCTCAGCGATATCGAGCGCCGTGAGCGCGACCGCCTGGAGCTGCAGGGCAAGCGCGACGAATTGCAGGCCATGGTCGAGCGGCGTACGGCCAGCCTGGCCCGCGCCAAGGACGAGGCCGAGGCTGCCAACCTGGCCAAGTCACGCTTCCTGGCGACCATGAGCCATGAACTGCGCACGCCGCTCAACGGCATTCTGGGCATGGCCGAACTGCTGCGCGGCGGGCGCCTGGAGGCGGCCGACCGCCAGCGTGTCGAGGCCTTGTACAAAGCCGGCGAGGGCCTGCTGGCGATTCTCAACGAGGTGCTGTATTTCGCCCGGCTCGAAGAAGGCGAAAGCCGCGCCGAGCTGGTAGGTTTTTCCTTGCGCCAGTTGTGCCAGGAAGTGCTGGCGTTGCTCGAACCCATGGCCATGGAAAACGCCGACACCCTGCAACTGCATGTCGATGAGCAGTTGGCCGCGCACCAGCACGGCGCCGAGCAATACCTGCGCCAGGTGCTGAGCAACCTGCTGGCCAATGCCATCAAGTTCACCGAGCACGGCCAGGTACAGCTTACGGTGCAGGTGCTGGCCAGCAACGAACGCTCGCAGCGCCTGCGGTTGTCGGTCAGTGACAATGGCATCGGCATCGAGCCCGCCGTACAGGCGAAGATCTTCGACCGCTTCGTCCAGGCCAGCGAAACAGTGGCGCGTCGCTATGGCGGCACTGGCCTGGGCCTGGCGATCTGCAAGCACCTGGTGGAAAAACTGGGCGGCAGCATCGGCCTGGACAGTGTGCAAGGGCAGGGCAGTTGCTTCTGGTTCGAGCTCGACATGGCGCGCGGGCAGCCCGTGCCTGCGGGCTCACCTGCCCCTTTGTCCTTGCTCAGCCTGGATATCCTGGTGGTCGAGGACGTTGCGCTGAACCGCGAGGTGGCGGGTGGCCTGCTGCTGCGCGATGGCCACCGGGTGAGCTTTGCCGAAGACGCCGGGCAAGCCCTGCAGGCGTGTGCGCAGCGGCGCTTCGATCTGGTCTTGCTTGACGTGCACTTGCCGGGCATGAGCGGGGTGGAGTTGTGCCGACAGCTGCGTGCCTCGCCTGGTCCGAACCGCCACAGTCGGATCCTGGCACTGACGGCTGGCGTGCAGCCGGGGCAGGTATCGGGCTACCTGGATGCTGGCATGCAAGGGGTACTGGCCAAGCCCTTGCGGCTGGACAACCTGCGCGAGGCGCTGGCCGAAGTAGCCTGCGGCGAAGTGACCAGCGCTGACGCAGACATGGACTGGTCACTGCTGGACACCCACCGCTCGCTGCTGGGCGAACAGAAGCTGCAAGGCCTGTTGAAGGTGCTGCGCCAATCACTGGAGCAGCATGCCACGGCGCTGGCCGAGGCGCTGCCGGCCCAGGACTTCACCGAAGTGCTGCACCTGGCCCATCGCCTGGCCGGTAGCTGCGATTCCTTGGGGTTCGCCGGGCTGGCAGCGCTGTTGCATCGCCTGGAAGAGGCGGCCCGGCAGCAGGACATCGAGGCGATGCAAACCCTCGACGGGCCGCTGGCCACCCAGCTAAGTCAGGCCCGCGCCACGCTGGAACAGCTGATCCAGAGCTGACGTACAAAAAACTTACGACTTTTTACATCTTCGATCCGTTCGTACAACGGCACCTTACATCCGTTTCCAATAATCCATGGCAACCGTGTTGCACGCGGTCCATGAGGCTTATTGGAGACAAGAATAATGACATGCCGTAGCGCTCAGCCCCTCCTTCGCACCGCCCCACGTGCCTGCCGCAATGGCGAGGTGCGCCATGACTGATACCGTTGAAAAAATCCAGCTCACCCGGGCCCTGAAAAGCCGGCACATCTTCATGCTGTCGCTTGGCGGAGTGATTGGCACCGGCCTGTTCATGGGCTCGGGCGTGACCATCAACCAGGGCGGGCCGGTGGGTGCGATCCTGGCCTACCTGGTCGCGGGTTTGCTGATGTACCTGGTGATGGTCTGCCTGGGCGAACTGTCGGTGCAGATGCCGGTGTCCGGCTCGTTCCAGGCCCATGCCACCAAGTTCATCGGCCCAGCCACCGGCTTCATGATCGGCTGGGTGTACTGGATGAGTTGGGCCACTACGGTGGGCCTGGAATTCACCGCCGCCGGCATGCTGATGACCCGCTGGTTCCCGGACGTGCCGATCTGGTACTGGTCGGCACTGTTCGTGGTGGTGCTGTTCGGCCTCAATGCCCTGGCCACTCGCGCGTTTGGTGAAGCCGAGTACTGGTTCTCGGGCATCAAAGTGGCGACCATCCTTGGCTTTATCATCATCGGCCTGCTGGTGATCTTCGGTGCCATCCCGTTGACCAGCGGGGCGCCGGCGCCGATGCTGGACAACCTGGTGGGCGAGTCGCTGTTCCCCCACGGCCTGTCGGCGGTGTTCGCGGTGATGATGACGGTGGTCTATGCCTTCCAGGGCTGTGAAATCATGGGCGTGGCGGCCGGCGAGACCGAGCACCCGGAAAAGAGCATCCCGCGGGCGGTGCGCAACGTGGTGTTCCGCGTGCTGATCTTCTACGTGCTGGCGATTGCGGTGCTGTCGGCCATCGTGCCGTACGAGCAGGCTGGCCTGATGGAAAGCCCGTTCGTGCAGGTGTTCGACATGGTCGGCATCCCCTTTGCTGCCGACGTGATGAACTTCGTCATCCTCACCGCCATTCTTTCGGTGGGCAACTCCGGGCTGTATGCCTCTACGCGCATTCTCTGGGCCATGTCCAAGAGCGGCATGGCGCCGAAAAGCCTGTCGCCACTGAGCAAGCGCGGCGTGCCGCTGCGGGCGCTGAGCATCACCCTGTGCTTTGCGCTGATCTCGCTGATGACCAGCTTCATTGCCGCCGACACGCTGTTCATGGTGCTGATGGCGGTGAGCGGCATGTCCGGTACCGTGACCTGGATCGTCATCGCCCTGGCGCAGTATCGCTTCCGCAAAGCCTACCTGCGTGACGGTGGGCAGTTGCAGGACCTGAAGTACAGGGCGCCGCTGTATCCGTTGGTGCCGCTGCTGTGCATCACCCTGTGCAGCTCGCTGTTCGTGTTCCTGGCATTGGATGAAACCCAGCGGCCGTCGCTTTACTGGGGCTTTGGCTTCATTGCCCTGTGCTACGCGGCGTACTACTTCGTCAATCGTCGCCGGCAAGGGGCATTCGAGCCTAGCGTCCCTGGCGTCTGAGTCCGTAGCTCGTGGTTGGTAAGTGTACGTCGCTGCATGTTGGTCGCCTGTGAGA
>NZ_BCBI01000062.1:0-37743 GCF_001320565.1 Pseudomonas sp. NBRC 111132 | reverse complement strand
GCTTGCCAACTGCCGTCGGAGCCCAGTCGCGCCCAGCTGGCGCCACCCAGTGCCAGCACCACGACGGCGGCTTTCACCAGCCGTTCGCCCTGTGGATAAGCAATCCGCAAGGCGCCATCGGAGTTCCAGCCCAGCCAGCGATGACGGGTGTGGATAACTACCCCGTTGTCACGCAGGCGCTTGAGCCAGGCACGTAGCAGCGGCGCGGCTTTCATGTCGGTCGGAAACACCCGGCCCGAGGTGCCGACGAAGGTTTCGATGCCCAGGCCGTGAATCCATTGGCGTAATGCGTCCGCATCGAAGTCGCGCAGCAACGCCTCGATCTCGCCCTGGCGTTCGGCATAGCGGGCCACGAACGCCGAGTAGGGCTCGGAATGGGTGATGTTCATGCCGCCGACGCCCGCCAGCAGGAACTTGCGCCCAACCGAAGGCATGGCATCGAACACCTCGACTGACAGGCCTGCCTGAGCCAGTGCTTCGGCAGCCATCAAGCCGGCAGGGCCGCCACCGATGACGACAGCGAGGGGAGAGGATGCGGGGTTCAGATCGGGCATGGTGGGCAGCAGGCTGTGGAAAAGAGGCGCATTCTAGCGCAGCGCTGGCCATGGAAGCACTGGTCAAAAAATGCTCAGAAGTCTGCAGGCCTTGCCATCAAAGGGCTGCAGCGCCTTTCCCGCAGGTTATCCACAAGCGGTTCCACAGTCATTGTGAACAACCGATGACGCGTGCTGCGCTGTGGTGAAGGATGCCGTGGCGTTTGGCCAAGGCTGCGCGGTCCTTGCTGTAACCACCGCCGATCACGCCCACCACCGGGATATCGCGGCCCAGGCAGTGGCGCAATACGGCTTCGTCACGGGCGGCAACGCCAGCATCGGTCAGTTGCAGGTAGCCCAAGGCGTCGTCTTTGTGCACATCGACGCCGGCGTCATACAGCACCAGGTCGGGCTGATACAACGGCAGCAGGTAGTTGAGGGCGTCGTCCACCACCTTCAGGTAGGCGGTATCGCCCATGCCACGGGGCAGGGGGATGTCCCAGTCGCTTTGCGCCTTGCGGGCCGGGAAGTTCTGCTCGCAGTGCAGCGACACGGTGATGGCCTCTGGCGTGTCGTGCAGGATGCGCGCGGTGCCATCGCCCTGGTGCACGTCGCAGTCGAAAATCAGCACCCGGTGTACCCGGCCAGCCGCCAGCAGGTAACGGCTGATCACCGCGAGGTCGTTGAAGATGCAGAAGCCGGCGGGGTGGTCGTAATGGGCATGGTGGGTGCCACCGGCGAGGTGGCAGGCGATGCCGTGATGCAGGGCCATTTCGGCCGTGAGCAGCGAGCCGCCGACGGCGCGCACGGTGCGCCGGGCCAGCGCCTCGCTCCAGGGCAGGCCGAGGCGGCGCTGGTCCTCGCGCGACAGCTCGCCGTTCATGTAGCGCTCGATGTAGCTGCGGTCGTGGGCCAGGGCGAGGATGTCGTTGGGGCAGATGTCCGGGCGCAGCAGGGCTTGGTCGGTGGTCAGCCCGCTGTCGACCAAGTGGTCGCGCAGCAGGCGGAACTTGTCCATCGGGAAGCGGTGTTCGGCGGGGAACTCCGGGCTGTAGTCTTCGTGGTAGATCAGCGGCAGCGGCATGGGGTGTTCACAATCGGGGCCAGTGCTGATCTTGCCAGTTATCGTCCTGCGCTGGCCAATACGCGTTGCCAGTCCGGCTCGTTCAGGCGCCCTAGGATGCGCGCCTTGCCATCGCCATCCACCGACACGAACAAAGCGCTGGCGTAGCTGCTTTGACGCTCGCCACCGGCAACGTTCTGCTGGCGGGCAAAATGGTCGATGCAGCCGTTGTGGGTCACCAGCACCAGGTTGTGCCCCGCACGTTTGCGCGCCAGCGCCTCGCTGGCGAACTGGCTGTCGCAGGTTTCCAGCCAGCCTTCGCTGGCCACCGCCTGACCGAGGATGAAGTGCGCGGTTTGCCGGGTGCGCAGTTTCGGGCTGGTCAGCAGGTCGGCGTTGTGCAGGCCCAGCCGGTTCAGCCCTTGGCCAACACGGGTTGCGGCCTGGCTACCGCTGACGGTGATACCGGTGGGGTCGTCCAGGCAGGGGCCGGGTGCGCTGTCGCAGCGTTCGGCGTGGCGGATCATCACGATCACCGCGCCTTCGGCCCAGTCTTGCAGTAAACCGCTGTCACTCAGTTGTTGCTCGTTGCCAAGGTCCACGATATGCGTCCTCGTCGCCAGCCAGGTGGTCAACGCCGCCACGACCATGCACAGGCCAAGGGCGGCACCGAGGGCTTTGCGAGACAGGCGCCGCTTGCGCCGGGTGTGAATGGCAGCGTGCCCCAGGGTATTGCTCGATTGCATGCGTAGCTCCGTTGGCATGGCCGCGTCTGGCGCGGCAGAGATGGCGGCATTGTGCTGAGGGGCCTGTCGGGGGCCGGTGAAGGGCGTGTGAAAATTGCATTCGGCGGCTACCGGTTGGGTGAAAGCCGAGCCCGCGCCTACGCTGTACACTGCAAGGCGGCAAAACCGGAGCAGGCCCCATGACCCCCATCCTTGAACTGGAAAGCGCACGGCTGGTGCTGCGCCAATGGCACGACGACGACCTGCGCGAGTTCGCCGCGCTGTGCGCCGACCCGCAGGTGATGCGCTACTTCCCGGCGCCCCTGACGCGTCTGGAAGCCGCTGCATTGATCGGTCGGGTGCGCGGGCACTTCAATGAATACGGTTTTGGTTTGTGGGCCCTTGAGCGCAAGGACAGCGGCGCGTTCATCGGCATGACCGGTTTGCTGCACGTAGGCTTCGAGGCCGATTTCACCCCCGCTGTGGAGATTGGCTGGCGCCTGGCCCGCCGTCACTGGGGCCTGGGTTTTGCCAGCGAGGCGGCGTGGACCTGCCTGCGTTGTGCTTTCGCCCAATTGCGCCTGGAGGAGGTGGTGTCGTTCACTAGCGAGAGCAACCTGCCGTCGCAGAAGGTCATGCAAGCCATCGGTATGCAGCAGGACGCGCAGGGCAGTTTCGAGCACCCCCGCCTGCCTGAGGGCCACCCGCTACGCCCGCATGTGCTGTACCGCATCGACCGCAACCATTGGGAGCGCACCCTGCGCCCCTGAATGCATGGCCATGCCCGGCACGAATGACAAACCCTGTATTATTTGCCCACTTGGAAGGCGCTGCATGTTGCACGTTCAGCGCCTGTGAGATCGAGCGCCGCTCGGGCGGCGCATCGCGAGCAAGCTCGCTCCTACGGAGAACCCCCGATGAGTCATGTGTTGGACGACCTGGTCGACCTGTTGAGCCTCGAAGCCATCGAGGAGAACCTGTTCCGTGGCCGCAGCCAGGACCTGGGCTTCCGCCAGCTGTACGGTGGGCAAGTGCTGGGGCAGTCGTTGTCGGCAGCCAGCCAGACGGTCGAGGACGCGCGCCATGTGCATTCGTTGCACGGCTACTTCCTGCGCCCGGGCGATGCCAGCCTGCCGGTGGTGTACTCGGTGGACCGCGTGCGCGATGGCGGCAGTTTCAGCACCCGGCGGGTGACGGCGATCCAGAAAGGCCAGACCATCTTCACCTGCAGCGCATCGTTCCAGTACGACGAGGAAGGGTTCGAGCACCAGGCGCAGATGCCAGAGGTGGTCGGCCCGGAAAACCTGCCGACCGAAGTCGAACTGGCCCGCGCCATGGCCGACCAGTTGCCCGAGCGCATTCGCGACAAAGTGCTGTGCGCCAAGCCGATCGAGATCCGCCCGGTCACTGAGCGTGACCCGTTCAACCCCAAGCCCGGTGACCCGGTGAAGTACGCCTGGTTCCGCGCCGACGGCAACCTGCCTGACGTACCCGCCCTGCACAAGTACCTGCTGGCCTACGCCTCGGACTTCGGCCTGCTGACCACTGCGCTGCTGCCCCATGGCAAGTCGGTGTGGCAGCGCGACATGCAGATCGCCAGCCTCGATCATTCGTTGTGGTTCCATGGCAACCTGCGCGCTGACGAATGGCTGCTGTACGCAACCGATAGCCCCTGGGCCGGTAATTCCCGTGGTTTCTGCCGCGGCAGCATCTTCAACCAGGCCGGGCAACTGGTGGCATCGTCCAGCCAGGAAGGCCTGATTCGTCATCGCAAGGATTGGGCATGAGCCTCCTTGGCGAGGTGCGCAACTGGGTGTTCGACATGGACGGCACCTTGACCGTGGCGGTGCACGACTTTGCCGCCATTCGCGTGGCGTTGGACATCCCGGCCGAGCACGACATCCTCACCCACCTGGCGGCGCTGCCGGCTGATGAGGCGGCAGCCAAGCATGCCTGGTTGCTGGAGCACGAGCGGGACCTGGCGGTTGCCTCCACGGCGGCCACCGGGGCGGTGGAACTGGTGCGCGAACTGGCCGAGCGCGGTTGCCGGCTGGGTATTCTTACCCGCAATGCGCGTGAGCTTGCGCATGTGACGCTGGAGGCCATCGGCCTGGCGGACTGCTTCGCGGTGGAGCACATTCTCGGGCGTGACGAAGCGGCGCCCAAGCCGAGCCCGGATGGGTTACTGAAAATTGCCAGTGCCTGGGGCGTGGCGCCCAGTGAGCTGGTGATGGTGGGGGATTACCGCTTTGACCTGGACTGTGGACGGGCGGCGGGGGCGCGCACGGTGCTGGTGAACCTGCCGGATAACCCGTGGCCGGAGCTGGTGGATTGGCATGCGGCCGATTGCCAGGCATTGAAGGTGATGCTGGGCTGATTCTTGTATTGGCAATGCGGGCCTGTTCGCGGGCATGCCCGCGAAAGGGCCGGACCTGTCTATGCTGAACCCCATTCTTTCTTCTGATACGGAGACCTACCCATGACCAGCAAGGCCATCTACGTACAACCCGGCGGCGGCTACGACAAGGTCGAGGTCGGCACCAGCGAGGCCCTGGCCCCCAAGGCCGGCGAGATCACCGTGCGCCTGCACGCCAGCTCCCTCAACTACCACGATTTCGCCGTGGTCAGCGGCATGTGGGGCCCGAGCGAGCGGCGCATCCCCATGGCCGATGGCGCCGGTGAGGTGGTCGCGGTGGGGGCTGGCGTTACCGAGTTCCAGGTCGGCGACAGCGTGGTCAGCACCTTCTTCCCCGATTGGCTCGATGGCCAGGCCAATGTCGAGGGCTTTGCCCAGGTGCCTGGCGACGGCCTCGATGGCTACGCCCGAGAGCAGGTCACCGCCCGTGCCACTGCGTTCACCCTGGCGCCCAAGGGTTTCAGCCATGCCGAAGCGGCCACCCTGACCACCGCCGGGCTTACCGCCTGGCGCGCGCTGATGAGTGATGATCACCTCAAGCCCGGCGACACGGTGCTGGTGCAGGGCACTGGCGGTGTGTCGATTTTCGCCTTGCAGTTCGCCAAGCTGGCCGGCGCTACAGTGATCGCCACCTCGTCCAGCGATGCCAAGTTGGAGCGCCTGAAAGCGTTGGGTGCCGACCACCTGATCAATTACAAGAGCACCCCGGCCTGGGGTGAGAAAGTGCGTGAGCTGACGGGCAACCGCGGGGTTGATCATGTGATCGAAGTGGGCGGCCCGGCGACGCTGGAGCAGTCGATGATTGCCGCGCGCATCGGTGGGCATGTTTCGCTGATCGGTATCCTCACCGGGGTGGCTGGGCAGTTGCCGCTGGTGCAGGCGCTGGTGCGGCAGATTCGCCTGCAAGGGGTGCTGGTAGGCAGCCGTGCGCAGCAGCAGGCGATGGTGCGGGCGATCGATGCCAACGGCCTGCGCCCGGTGGTGGACAAGCATTTCGAGTTGGAGCAGATCGTCGAGGCGTTCCGTTACCAGGAGAGCAACCGGCATTTCGGCAAGATCTGCCTGACTTGGTGAGGATAGGTGAGGGCGGCTGGATGTAACGGCCACCCTACAAGCCAATACATTCGCGCACATCGGCAGCACAGGGCGGCTGGCTAGAATGCCCCGCTCTGTTGCGATTGATTCTCTTCAAGAGGATGCCCCGATGTGCCCGACTCCCCTTTTCTGGCAGCGTTTGCTGCCTGTCTTGCTGTTGGCTACCTGCCTCGGCTTCATCCAACCTGCCAGCGCCGTGCAAGTGACCGACGTGCTCGGGCGCAAGGTCGAGGTCGACCACCCGCCTCAGCGCATCGTGCTTGGCGAAGGGCGGCTGTTCTTCGCGCTGGCTTTGCTTGACCGTGACAACCCGTTCCAGCGGGTGGTTGGCTGGCAGAACGACATGCGCCTGCTCGACCCGCACACCTATGAGGTGTATGCGCAGCAGTACCCACAAGTGGCCAAGTTGCCGCTGATCGGCCAGGCGTCCGAGCAGAGCGTGAGCGCTGAGCAGATACTGGCGCTCAAGCCCGACCTGGCCATTTTCAGCATCGCCGGTGAGGGCCCGACCCAGCACAGCCCGGTGGCCGATCTACTGGAAAAGGCCGGGGTGCCGGTGCTGTTCATCGACTTTCGCGTGCACCCGATCCGCAATACCCGGGTGAGCATGCAGGCACTGGGCACGCTGCTGGGGCGTGAGCCGCAGGCGGCGGAGTACCTGAACCTGTACGACCGTCACCTGAAGCGGGTAACCGACGGCGTGGCCAGGATCAAGGAAAGCGAGCGGCCCAAGGTGTTTCTCGAACTGTTGGCTGGCGTGTGGCAGGCACCGGGGCATACCACTGGCAAGAGCGGATTGGGCAGCGTGGTCGAAGCCGTAGGCGGGCACAACATTGGTGCCGATGTGGTGCCTGGGGCGCTGGGTGATGTGAGTGTCGAGTACGTGTTGCAAGCCGACCCGGACGTGTACATCGCCACCGGCAACCGCGCGCCCGGGGTGCTGCTGGGGGCTGGCGTCTCCACCGATACGGCACGCCAGAGCCTGGCGAAGATCACCGCGCGCCCCGAGTTCGCCCCGCTGCGGCCGATCCAGGCTGGCCAGGCCCATGGCTTGTGGCATGACTTCTACAACTCGCCGTTCAACATCCTGGCGGTCGAGGCCATGGCCCGATGGGTACACCCGGAGCGTTTCAAGGCGCTCGACCCGCAGGCAACCATGGGTGAAATCAACCGCATGCTCAAGGTCGGCCTGGACGGCCAGTACTGGGTCGATGCCAGGTGACCGCGCTGGCCCACGAAGGCGCGGCGTTGGCAGCCTGGCATTATCGTCGCCTGTTGTGGCGGCGGGCCTTGCTGGTCTTCACGCTGGCGTTGTTGCTGTTGTTGTCGGTACTGGGCGACCTGGCCAGCGGTGCCTCGGGCATGGGCCTGGGGCAATTGCTGCATGGCGTGTTCGACCCGGCGACGTTGAGTGCCACCGAGCGGGTGATCATCTGGAACGTGCGCCTGCCGTACTCGCTGATGGCGGTGCTGGTGGGGGCGGCCTTGGCGCTTGC
Source organism: Pseudomonas sp. NBRC 111132 (assembly GCF_001320565.1). Taxonomy (NCBI): domain Bacteria; kingdom Pseudomonadati; phylum Pseudomonadota; class Gammaproteobacteria; order Pseudomonadales; family Pseudomonadaceae; genus Pseudomonas; species Pseudomonas sp. NBRC 111132. The sequence goes on along the minus strand of NZ_BCBI01000062.1, from coordinate 30,415 downwards.
CGGTGCCGAGATGCAGGCGATTCTAGACAACCCGCTGGCCAGCCCCTTCACCTTGGGTGTGTCGTCATCGGCGGCACTCGGCGCCTCGCTGGCGATTGCCTACCCACTGGGCATTGCCTGGCTGGCGCCGAGCGCCCAGGTGACGGTGATGGCGTTCATCTTCGCCTGCCTGTCGGTGGTGCTGTTGCAGGCCATGTCGCGGTTGCGTGGCGCCGGGGTCGAGAGCCTGGTGCTGTTTGGCATCGCCTTGGTGTTCAGCTGCAATGCGTTGGTCTCGTTGCTGCAATTGCTGGCCACCGAGGATGTGCTGCAGCAACTGGTGTTCTGGACCTTGGGTAGCCTGGCCCGCGCCGACTGGCACAAGCTTGGCATGCTGGCCCTGGTGCTGGGGTTGCTGTTGCCGTTCTCGCTACGAGCGGCACCGGCCATGACCTTGCTGCGCATGGGCGAGGACCGTGCGCGCAGTTTTGGCGTCGATACCCGGCGCCTGCGTTTTGCCTCGCTGCTGCGCATCAGCCTGTTGTCGGCAACGGCGGTGGCATTCGTCGGCACCATCGGTTTTGTCGGCCTGGTCGGGCCGCACATCGCCCGGCTGCTGGTCGGTGAGGACCAACGCTTCCTGCTGCCCGCCAGTGCGCTGGTGGGGGCGTTGATGCTGTCGCTGTCGTCGCTTGTCAGCAAGGCGATCTTGCCGGGGGTGATCGTGCCGGTGGGCATCGTTACCGCGCTGGTGGGCGTGCCGGTATTCGTGGTGCTGGTGTTCCGCCGGGGGAGAAGGTTGTGAGCCTGTTGATCGAGGGTGTTTCGGTGGCCTACGGCGCGCGGCAGATCCTGCAGGGGGTGAGCCTGCCGGCGTTGCCGGCCGGCAGCCTGGTAGCGCTGGTCGGGCCAAATGGTGCGGGCAAATCCACGTTGTTGCGTGCCTTGGCAGGGCTGGAGCGGATGCGCGGTGGTTTGCGCCTGGATGGGCAGGATGTGACGCGCCTGGGCTTTGCCGAGCGCTCACGTCGCCTGGCCTATATGCCCCAGCAGCTACCGCCGGGTATCGCCTTGGGCGTATTGGAAAGCATTGTTGCGGCCTTGCGCGTGAGCGCTGGCAGCGATCTGCTGGGCTGCGCCTTCGATGCGTTGCGCCAGTTGGGCATCGAGGGTTTGGCCGAGCGCTCGCTGGACAGTTTGTCTGGCGGGCAACGGCAGCTGGTGGCCTTGGCCCAGTTGCTGGCACGCAACCCACAGGTGCTGTTGCTAGACGAGCCGACCAGTGCGCTGGACCTGCATTACCAGTTGCGGGTGATGGGCGCTGTGCGCGAACGCGTGCAGGCGCATCGGTTGCTGGCGGTGGCGGTGCTGCATGACATCAACCTGGCAGCCAGCCACGCAGATTGGCTGGTGGTGTTGCGTGAGGGCAGGGTGGTGGCCTGCGGGGCGCCGGTGGATGTGCTGCAGCCGGGGCTGTTGGCTGAGGTGTATGGCGTGGTGGCCCGGGTGGAGCGCTGTTCGCAGGGGCGCCTGCAGGTGCTGGTGGACCGGGCGGTGGCTTGAAAACCGGCCAGATGCGGTCCCTTGTAGGAGCGGCCTTGTGCCGCGAAAGGGCTGCGAAGCAGCCCCCCGATTTATGCGATATAGCTGATGACCGGGGGCCGCTTCGCGGCCCTTTCGCGACACAAGGCCGCTCCTACACAGGGGGGATGCGCCAGTCGGATGATTATCAACCTGGCAGCAACCGGTCGCGGCTGTTGGACAGGTGCAGGCACACAGCCGCCCGCGCCGCATCCGGGTCTTGTCGGCGGATGGCATTGAGGATCGCCTCGTGCTCCAGGTTGGCCAGGTAGGCTTGCCGCGCCAGCTTGGCCCCGGAGCGTTCGGCCAGGGCCATGCGGTTACGCGGGATCAGGCCGTTGCCTAGCTGCAGCAGCATCTCGGTGAAATACAGGTTGCCAGTGGCCTCGGCAATCAGCAGGTGAAAGCGCCGGTCGGCTTCGATGCAACTGTCGCCAGCTGCGGCCAGGTCCTGGTAGTCATCCAGCGCCTGGCGCATGCGTGCCAGCTGCCCCTCGTCACGGCGCAGCGCGGCCAATGCGGCGGCCTGACCCTCCAGGCCAATACGCAGTTCCAGCAGATCACGCACATTCGCCGCGCTTTCCGCCGCCACGCGCAGGCCGGCCTGGGCCTGGCGCTCCATCACGAACGTACCGATACCGTGGCGCGGCTCCACCAGCCCCGAAGCTTGCAACTTGGACAAGGCTTCGCGCACCACCGTGCGGCTGACTCCGTGCTCGCGCACCAGGGTGTTTTCCGAGGGCAACTTGTCGCCCGGTTTGAAGGTGCCCAGCAAAATGTGCTGGGTCAGGCTGGAAACCAGGTCATGAGCGCGGCTGTGGCCGCGTTTACGGGCGTGTTCGGGTTCCATGTGCCATCCGCTGACTGTTGTACTTGTACGACAAGTTAATCGATAGAAATATTTTTTGCTGGTTTTTCACGTGATCAAGTCAACGCGTAGGTTAAGTGTTTTTGCATAATCGAAGCAGATTGCCATTGTGATGGCTTGTATTTTGAGGATTTACCGACGTTAGTGAGCTTGTCGTACAACTGCGCGGCGCATATGCTCACCCCCACTGCCATGTCAGACAACCTCGACCCGCACAAAAACAATTAGTGGGAGATCCGCAAGTGAACGACACCCTCGCTCCGTCTGGCCGACATGACGGCGACGCGTTGGCCAGCGCCGTGGCCAAGGTCAAGCGCCACGTACTGCCGCTGTTCGTCATCATGTTCATCGTCAACTACCTCGACCGCGTCAACATCGGCTTTGTCCGCCCGCACCTGGAAAGTGACCTGGGCATCAGCGCTGCGGCCTTCGGCTTTGGCGCCGGCTTGTTCTTCATCGGCTACGCACTGTTCGAAGTGCCCTCCAACATGCTGCTGCAAAAGGTCGGTGCCCGCCTGTGGCTGACCCGCATCATGTTCACCTGGGGGCTGGTGGCCACGGCCATGGCCTTTGTGCAGAACGAAACCCAGTTCTATGTGCTGCGCTTTCTACTGGGTGTGGCCGAAGCGGGGTTCTTCCCAGGGGTGATCTACTACTTCACCCGTTGGTTGCCGGCTGCCGAGCGCGGCAAGGCCATTGCCATCTTCCTCAGCGGTTCGGCACTGGCTTCGTTGATTTCCGGGCCGCTGGCCGGGGCGCTGATGCAGCTTCAGGGCTTGGGCCTGCATGGCTGGCAGTGGATGCTGTTCATCGAAGGCATGGCCTCGGTGGTGCTGTGCTTCTTCGTGTTCTTCTGGCTCGACTCCAAGCCGCAAGATGCCAAGTGGCTGAGCAAGGCCGAACAGGACGCACTGGTCGCTACCATCGACCGCGAGCAGCAAGCACGCGAGGCCGTTGGCGCTGTCAAACCGTCGGCCTGGAGCCTGCTCAAGGACCGCCAGATCGTGCTGTTCTGCCTGATCTACTTCTGCATCCAGTTGACCATCTATGCCGCCACGTTCTGGCTGCCGAGCATCATCAAGCGCATGGGCGATCTGAGTGACATGCAGGTCGGGTTCTTCAACTCGATCCCGTGGCTGATCTCGATCCTGGCCATGTACGCCTTCGCCGCCGGTTCCACACGCTGGAAATTCCAGCAGGCCTGGGTGGCGGGAGCCCTGCTGGTCGCCGCCATCGGCATGTTCATGTCCACTACCGGTGGGCCGGTGTTCGCCTTCGTCGCGGTGTGCTTCGCCGCGATTGGCTTCAAGTCGGCGTCGTCGCTGTTCTGGCCAATCCCCCAGGGCTACCTGGATGCCCGTATCGCGGCAGCGGTCATTGCCCTGATCAACTCGGTCGGCAACCTCGGTGGCTTCGTCGCCCCCACCACCTTTGGCCTGCTGGAGCAGCAAACCGGCTCGATCCAGGGTGGGCTGTACGGCCTGGCGGTAACCTCGGTGCTTGCAGCCATCGCCATCTTCTTCGTACGCATGCGCCCCAAAGGCGCCCCTTCCGATGACCTCAAGGCCCCTTCGGCCCTGGGCCAGACCCACTGATGACTGCGAGACAACAACCATGAACATGCAGACCAACCCAGCCGTTCACACCAGCACCCCGGTGGTCACCGACCTGCGCGTGATCCCCGTCGCCGGCCATGACAGCATGCTGCTCAACCTCAGTGGCGCCCATGGCCCGTACTTCACCCGCAACGTGGTGGTGCTGCGCGACAGCGCCGGCAACACCGGCCTTGGCGAAGTGCCCGGCGGCGAGAAGATTCGCCAAACCCTGGAGGACGCCCGCAGCCTGGTGGTCGGCCAGCCAATCGGCCATTACCAGCGTGTGCTCAATGCCATGCGCCAGACCTTCGCCAACCGCGACTCGGCCGGCCGTGGCCTGCAAACCTTCGACCTGCGCATCACCGTGCACGCGGTGACCGCCATCGAGTCGGCGCTGCTCGACCTGCTCGGCCAGCATCTGAACGTGCCGATGGCGGCACTGCTGGGCGAGGGGCAGCAACGCGATGCAGTGAAGATGCTCGGTTACCTGTTCTATATCGGCGACCGTCAGCAGACCGACCTGGCTTACCGCAACGAAACCGATAGCGATGAAGACTGGTTCCGCCTGCGTCACGAAACGGCGCTGACCACGGAGGCGGTGGTACGTCTGGCCGAGGCCGCCAAGGCGCGTTATGGCTTCAGCGACTTCAAGCTCAAGGGCGGGGTATTGCGCGGCGAAGAAGAGATGGAAGCGGTAACGGCCTTGGCCGAGCGCTTCCCCGAAGCGCGCATTACCCTCGACCCGAACGGCGCCTGGTCATTGCAAGAGGCCATTGCCCTGTGCCGCGACAAGCACGGCGTGCTGGCCTACGCCGAAGACCCGTGCGGTGCCGAGAACGGTTACTCGGGCCGTGAGGTGATGGCCGAGTTCCGCCGCGCCACCGGTCTGCCCACCGCCACCAACATGATCGCCACCGACTGGCGACAGATGGGCCATGCCATTCAGTTGCAGTCGGTAGACATCCCGCTGGCCGACCCGCACTTCTGGACTTTGCAGGGTTCGGTGCGGGTGGCGCAGATGTGCAACGACTGGGGGCTGACCTGGGGTTCCCACTCCAACAACCACTTCGACATTTCGCTGGCGATGTTCACTCAGGTGGCGGCTGCGGCGCCGGGTGAGATCACCGCCATCGACACCCATTGGATCTGGCAGGACGGCCAACGCCTGACCCGCGAGCCGCTGCGTATTGTCGACGGGCATGTGCGGGTGCCGGCGCGGCCAGGGCTGGGGGTGGAGTTGGATGAAGACCAACTGGCCAAGGCGCATGAGTGCTACCGCAACATGGGCCTTGGCGCGCGGGATGACAGCGTGGCGATGCAGTACCTGATACCGGGGTGGTGCTTCGATAACAAGCGGCCTTGCCTGGTGCGTTAAGGCGGGTTCAAGACTTTGCAAGGAAGGCCTCGGGAAACCGGGGCTTTTTTGTATCTGACCGATAGGGCCAGTGCAGGCAACACACATCCAAATGAAAAACAAAAGCGCCAAACGGCCCGGTGACGCGATCGGGCATGCCATTCGCGACATCTGGCGTTAATGGAAACGCCCTGTCGTGATCGAACAGTTCCGGGGCGTTCTCGTGTAATTACCCACAGCCATGCGGGGCTTAAATGAAGCCCGTCCTGCACTGACAGCTGCTCTGTGATGCGTGCCAAAGATCAACAACAGAACGCGAGTAAGCTGTCGACTAATTGAATTCAAAGGAGATATTTTCGCCTACGCCTGCCCGTCCATCCTTGTGTCAGCAAAAAGAGAACAACATCAATGAACACCGTGGGATCTGATGGCAACCTTGCACAAGGTTTCAAGCCACGTCATGTAACGATGCTGTCCATCGCCGGCATCATCGGCGCCGGACTTTTCGTAGGCTCCGGCCATGCCATCGCGGCAGCCGGGCCAGCAACTATAATTTCCTATTTCGTGGCCGGGACCCTGGTGGTACTGGTCATGCGCATGCTCGGCGAAATGGCCGTGGCACACCCTGACACCGGATCGTTTTCCACCTATGCTGACCAGGCCATTGGCCGCTGGGCCGGGTACACCATCGGCTGGTTGTACTGGTGGTTCTGGGTGCTGGTCATCCCTATCGAAGCGCTGGCCGCCGGGCATGTGCTGAACGCCTGGTTCCCGCAGGTGGACAGCTGGATCTTCGCCTTGGCTTCGGTGCTGTTGCTGGCCGGTACCAACCTGTTCAGTGTGGCCAAGTACGGCGAGTTCGAGTTCTGGTTCGCCATCCTCAAGGTCACCGCCATTCTGGGTTTCATCGGCCTGGGTTTCGCCGCGCTGATGGGTTGGCTGCCCAACCGTGAGGTCAGCGGGCTGAGCGGGTTGATGGCCGAGTACGGCGGCTTTGCGCCGAAGGGCTGGTCGGCCGTGGTCGGTGCGTTCATTACCGTGATGTTCAGCTTCATCGGCACCGAGGCGGTGACCATCGCGGCCTCCGAGTCCAGCGACCCATCGCGCAACATCGCCAAGGCCACCCGCTCGGTGATCTGGCGTATCAGCACCTTCTACATCCTGTCGATCTTCGTGATCATCTCGGTGGTGCCGTGGAACGACCCGCAGCTGGCGGTGGTGGGTTCGTACCAGCGTGCGCTGGAAATCATGAACATCCCCAACGCGGCGTTCATGGTCGACCTGGTGGTGCTGGTGGCCGTGACCAGTTGCATGAATTCGTCGATCTACATCGCTTCGCGGATGATGTACTCGCTGGCCAAGCGCGGTGACGCCCCGGCCTTCCTCAACAAGACCTCCAAGGTCGGTGTACCGCGTGCCGCGGTGTTCGGCAGCACGCTGATCGGTGCGGCCATCGCTGTGCTCAACTACTTCGCGCCGAAGGGTGTGTTCGAGTTCCTGCTGGCAAGCTCCGGCGCCATTGCCTTGCTGGTGTACATGGTCATCGCCATCTCGCAGCTGCGTATGCGCCGCCGCCTGGAGCGGGAAAACACCGAGCTGAAGTTCCGCATGTGGCTGTTCCCGTACCTGACCTGGGCGGTGATCATCTTCATTGCCGGGGCGCTGGCGGTGATGATGTACACGCCTGAGCACCGGGCGGAAGTGAGTTCCACGTTGGGCCTGGCGATCGTGATTTCCTTCCTGGGGATCGTGACCTCGCGGGGCCATGCGCAACCGGTGGGGGCGCGGTCGATGGGGTGATTGAGTTCACCGGGTGGTAGGGCAAAGGGCACTCGTGGATGGGTGCCCTTTGTTTTTTGAAACACTTGTTTGGCAGCACGAGCGGTCGGCGTGGGGCTTGCCAGGCGTAGACGCGGTGTGAGCTTGAGCGTCAACTTAAAGCCGCTCTGTATGAGCGCTGCGTTGCTAACCCGGCAAAAGTTTCGGCAGCGCTGAGGCAGAACTATCCTGCGGCCATGGACGTTTTTCGGGATACCTACATGGTCGAATTTCTTGGTCTGCCTGGTGTGCATGCCGAATCAGACCTGCATTGCGCATTGATGGACCGGCTCAAACAGTTCCTGATCGAGCTGGGCCGGGATTTCTGCTTCGTCGGCTCACAATACCCGCTTCAGGTCGGCGGCCGTGACTTCGCACTCGACTTGCTGTTCTTCCACCGTGGCCTCAACTGCCTGGTAGCGATCGAACTGAAAGTCGGTCGCTTCGAGCCAGAGTACCTGGGCAAGCTGGATTTCTATCTCGAAGCACTGGACCGCAATGAGCGTAAGCGTCATGAAAACCCGGCCATCGGCGTGTTGCTATGCGCCAGCAGAGACGACGAGGTGGTTGAGTACGCACTCAATCGCAGTTTGTCCCCCGCGCTGATTGCCGAGTATCAAACGCGCTTGCCAGACAAGGCACTGCTGCAAGCCAAGCTGCATGAGTTCTATGCCTTGGGTACTGCAGACGATCCGAGCGTTTGAGCAGCCATCAAGTGCCGCCCATCACGCTTTGCACATACCGCATCACTGCCGGCGCTTTTTCGAAGCGTCGATGGATCAGGCTCAGCCACGAGCTGGCCTGGCAGTCGACTATTTGCCGGAAGTTCACCTGCGGCAGGCTAATGCGCTGCACGACCGATTCCGGGACCACGGCAATGCCTTGGCCAAGGGACACCAGGGTAATCACCGCCACCAGGCTGCCAGGTTGCGGGCCGAGCCGTGGCACGAAACCACCTTGCGCGGCCACCTCCAGCGTGCCGGAGATCTGCTCGGGCAGGATGAAGGTTTCATTGGCCAGGCGTGCGGCCGGGATCTGTGGCACTTCATTGATGCGCGAGCTGGCGGGCAGGGCGAGCACGAAGCCTTCCTGGCGCAAGGCAATGGCTTCGAGTGCTTCCGGCAGCTCCATGGGCGAGCGCACATAGGCCAGGTCAAGCAGGCCATCGCGAACCATGCCGGGCAGATCGGCCATGGGCAGTTCGCGGATATTCAGGCGCACGCCGGGGCAGGTTTCGCTGTAGTGGCTGACTTGCTGCTGAAGCATGCCCGAGTAGGCGGCCGAGGCTACGTAGCCCAGCTCGATGCGCCCGCTTTCGCCACGGGCGGCGCGCTGCGCGCCCAGTTGTGCGGCGTCGAACTGGCGCACGGCCTGTTCAGCCTCGATCAACAGCGCCTGGCCGGCGGCGGTAAGGTTGACCTCGCGCTGGTTACGCTCGAACAGGCGCACGCCCAGCTCGCGCTCCATGTCCTGGATCTGCCGGCTGAGGGTGGGCGGGGCGATGCCCAGTTGCTCGGCGGCCCGGGTGAAATGGCCGTGGCGGGCGACGCAGAGGAAGTAGCGGAAATGGCGGATTTCCATGGGTGTTACCTACAGGGTAATGACGCAGGCCGCCGGGGCTAACAAGGCTTGGTGTTGGCGGCGTTATGGTGGGGTCAACACTACAAGGCTGGCGCTGATACGACCAGCCTGCTTCTGGAGCCTGCCATGCCTGCCCCTTCAGCACGCTTTACCTTGCTTACCGCTTCCCTGGTCTGCGCCCTGATCATCCTCGACACCAACATTGTCGCGGTCAGCCTGCCCAGTATCGCGCGAGACCTGTCCGGCTCGTTCGCCGACATCGAATGGGTAGTCAGCGCCTACCTGCTGGCCTTCGCCGCTTGCCTGTTGCCCGCCGGTAGCCTGGCCGACCGCTTCGGCCGGCGGCGCATGCTGCTGCTCGGCCTGGTGCTGTTCGGCGTGGCTTCGCTGGCCTGCGGTGCGGCGCCCAGCCTGCTGTTTCTCGACCTGGCCAGAGCCGCCAAGGGGGTAGGCGCTGCGTTGCTGCTGACCTCGGCCCTGGCGGCGATTGGCAACCGGTTCCATCAGCCACAAGAACGCATGCGTGCCTGGGCCTTCTGGGGCGCCTGCATGGGCGCCACCATCACCTTCGCGCCGCTGCTGGGCGGGGTGATTGCCAGTACCTTGGGCTGGCGCTGGATCTTCTACATCAACCTGCCGCTGGTGGCACTGCTGGCGGTAATGGTCATGCGCAGTATCGAAGAGTCTCGCGACAGTGCGGCGGCACGCCTGGACCCCTGGGGCAGCCTGACCTTCGCCGGCAGCCTGGGCTACCTGATCTGGGCGATGATCGATGCCAACCAGGTGGGCTGGGGCAGCGCGCAAACCCTTGGCCGGTTGGTGATCAGCGCCTTTCTGTTCAGCCTGTTCATCATGGTCGAGCGCAGCCAGCAGCGGCCGATGATCGACTTGCAACTGATGCGTAGCGGGCGTTTTGTAGGGGCTCTGCTGGGCATGTTTGCCTACGCCGCCTGCGCCCAGGTGATGATGACCCTGCTGCCGCTGTATTTGCAGAACGGCCTGCAACTGTCGGCCCTGGCCGCGGGGGCGGGTATGTTGCCGTTCGCCGTTGCCATGCTGCTGACGCCGCGCCTGGGCATGCGCCTGGCTGCCCACTGCAGCCCGGCGCAGGTGTTTGCGCTGGGCCTGGTGCTGGTGGGCACGGGCAACTTGCTGTGTGCCTGGGCCACGCGCCACGGCGGTTATGGGGCATTCGCCCTGGCCAGCGTGGTGTTGGGGGCGGGCGCCGGGCTGCTCAATGGCGATACGCAGAAAAACATCATGGCCTGCGTGCCGCGTGAGCGCACCGGTATGGCCTCGGGCCTGAGCACCACCACGCGGTTTGGTGCGATCGTGCTGGCCATTGGTGTGCTCGGGGGTGTGCTCGCTGCCCGTAGCGGGCAGTTGCTGCAGGAGGCCATGGCCACTGTGGCTCCCGCACAATCGAGCCAGGTTGCCGCGATGGCCACGCGGGTTGCAGCGGGCGACTTGCAGGCGGCGCTGGCCCTGCTTGAGCCAGGCTTGCGTGAGGCGGTGGCGCCATTGGCCCGCCAGGCATTCATGGGCGGTTTCGAGGCTGTGTTACAGGTCGCGGGTGTGGCGGCGTTGCTGTTTGCGCTGCTGGTCGGCGTGTTGCTGAGCCGGCCACTGCCTGCCAGGCAGGAGGGGCTGATGGCCGAAGGGCGACCTTGAAACGGCCAGGGTCCGTGCAACGATCTAAAAATAAATGAGGTGTTTTATCATTCTCGTTCGGCTTGTAGAGAAGGCCGGAATACAGGCCAGCCCGCCGACCCCTCTACGGAGCGAGAAAAATGAGTTCGACCCCGGTTCCACAGCGCCACCCATTGAGTCGTGCTGTGCACGGTGCTTTCCTGGGCCTGGTTGTCAGTAGCTGTGCGCTGCCTGCCCTTGCGCAATCTGCAACTGCTGAACACAGCAACCAGGCGCAGCAATGGAACATTCCTGGCGGCCCACTGGCGCCGGCGCTTGACCGCTTTGCACGCCAGGCGGGCATTAGCCTGTCCTTCGACGCGCAGCGCATAGCCGACCGCAACACGGCAGGTGTGCAAGGTACGCTGGGCACGTCGGCGGCACTCTCGCAGTTGTTGCAGGGGACCGAGCTTCAGGCGCAGCAGCAAGGCCCCAGTGCTTACCTGGTGGTACCGCAGCCCAAGCCTGCCGGCCCGCTGGAGCTGGGGGCGACCGAGGACTACCGCCTGGCGCCCGTCATCATCAATGCCAAGGTCAAAGCCAGCGCCGACGAAGACAGCAACTCGGTGGTTGCCAAGGAGCTGTGGGTAGGCGGCAAGGTGGCGACCAGCATCCTCAACACGCCAGCCTCCGTGTCTGTGGTGACCAACAAGGAAATGCAGCAGCGCAGCGTCAGCACAACCGAAGAGGCGCTGCAGTACACCCCCGGCGTGGTCAGCGACTACTACGGTTCGGACGACCGCAACGATTACTTCCTGATCCGCGGCTTTCAGGCCACCACCTACCGTGACGGCCTGACCCTCAGTTCGATGCGCGGTGTGCGTGAAGACCCTTACGCCTACGAGCGCATAGAAATTCTGCGTGGTGCCAACTCCACGCTGTTCGGCCCGGCAGACCCAGGTGGCTCGGTCAACTTCGTGACCAAGCAACCGCGCTTCGAGAAGTTTGGCCAGGGCTACGTGACCTACGGCTCCTACAACCATGCCGAAACCGGTATCGATGTAGGCGATGCCCTGAACGACGAACAAACCCTGGCCGGCCGCTTCACGGCCAAGATGCAGAACAGCGACCGCGAGTACGACCACTCCCAGGACGACAACCGGTTCGTGATGGGCGGCCTGACCTGGGCGCCCACCGACTTCACCTCGGCCACCATGGTGCTCGACTACCTGAAAACCGATAGCTCGCCGAACAGTGGCGGCTACCCGCTGGACAAGGAATACGACCGCAGCGATTTCTATGGCGAGCCCAGCTACAACTTCCACAATGTGGAGCGCACCAGCCTCAGCGGCAACATCACCCACGACTTCGACAATGGCTTCGTATTGCGCAGCAACCTGCGTTACAGCGAGCTGAGCGATGACTTTGGCTACGCGTACCTGAGCGACAGTGCCTCGCGTGTCGGCACTACGATTCCACGCTACATCTTCGGCACCGACAGTGATGCCGATCAGCTCAATGGCAACCTGATGCTGCAGTACGATGCCCAATTCGAGCATATCGACAGCAGCACCCTGGTGGGCGTGGAGTACCTCGACTCGACGACCAAGCAGAGTTCGGTCTACGGCCTGGCGCCTTCCATCGACATCGCCAACCCGGTATTCACCGGCGTGCCAGGCGGCATCACGCCCTATACCCGCAAGAAGAATGATGCCACCACCAAGGCGGTGTTCCTGCAGCAGAACCTGTCGTTCTTTGACCGCGTCATCGCCACCGCAGGCGTGCGTAATGACTCGATGGACCTGTCCAGCAAGGAGTACATCGGTGGCGAGCAGACGGAAAAGGACAACTTCTCCGAAACCTCTTATCGCGCGGCACTGACCTATATCGTCAACGATGAAGTCTCTACCTATGTGAGCATGGTGGAGTCCGTATCACCCCCGCAAGTTGGCGTTACGCCGCAAACGGGCAGGCAGTATGAAGTGGGCGTGAAGTATTCGCCCTTGGGCATGGACGCACTGTTCTCGGCTGCCGTTTACGACCTGACCCAGGAGAACGTGACCATTGCCGTGGTGCTGCCAAGCGGCATCATCGAGCAGCAGACAGTGGGCGAGTCACGCGTGCGCGGTCTGGATCTGGAAGCCAAGGCGCAAGTCACGCAAGACATCAGCGTGATCGGTGCTTACTCCTACATGGAGTCCGAGGTGCTGCGCGGGTCGTTGTGGAACGGCGACTCGCTCAAGGGCAATGAATTTGCCACTGCACCGAAGCACACCGCATCGCTGTGGAGCTATTACGACGTACCGGGCACGGATGTGAGCGTGGGTCTGGGCGCGCGGTACGTGGGTGCCTACTACATGGATGCTGCCAACACCAAGAAGAGCGACGGCACAACACTGTTCGACGCGGCGCTGAACTACAAGATCGCCAAGGGGACCGACCTGGCGCTGAATGTCAGCAACCTGTTCGACGAGCAACATGTGGTTGGGTCGGGGACGGCGAACTACTACAACCCGGGGCGCGAAGTGACGGCCAAGTTGAGTTACAGCTGGTGAGGTGGGGCGGGCTGGCACGGGCTTCGCCCGTGTTCGCGGGCAAGCCCGCCCAACACATGACACGTTGCAGCTAGAGCAAGCGCCCAGCGTCAGTACTTCATCAACCACGGCTGCAGGTCCTGGAGGTTGCTCACCACCAGTTGCTGGGCCTCGGGCAGTATCGCCATGTTGCGGTGGTCGATTTGATACCGCTGCAACACATACTTCACCAATGCCCTGCGGCTAGGCACCACCAATTGGCCATCGGTCATGCCGAAGTCGGTTTCGATGATTGCCTGCTGCGCCGTGTTCAACCGCCCATCAGGCGCGAAGATGACCGGCACCTCGACATTCCAGTCTTCATCCTGCTCACGCGTGTTCGGCGACGCGTCGAGCAAGTCTGGCTGCCCACGCAGGCGGCTGAGAACGAAGTCGCGGTATTGGCCGTTCTTTTCGCAGTAGGCCCGCACGTGCCAGCGCATGCCGGTGTACACCAGCGTGTGCGGGGCGATCAGGCGCACCTCGACGTTGGGGGTGTTGAAGGACACGTATTCGGTTTCCAGGCGCAGGCCTTCACGGCAAGCCTTGAGCAATGGGCGCAGCACCTCTGGCCGAATGGGGCGGTCAGGCACCTCCAGTACACGGGTGTGCGCGTAGGCCAGTGCCAACCCGTCGATGTGCGGCGCCCGTTCGTTGTTCTGGTAGAGCAGGTGCAGATAGGCGCTGGCGCTGTTATCGATGAACAGCGGCTCGAACTGCTCGCTCGGTACATAGCCCTTGATCTGCTTGTCATACGTCAAGTTTTCGGGCGCATGTTCGGTGATGTAGGTATTGATGTCCTTCGACGCCTGCTGGCGGCTGATGCCAAAGCTCTGCATCAGGTGGCCCGTGGTCAGCCGGCCTTCCCACCAGGCAACGGTTTCGATCAAACGATAGCGAAGTGCCAGGTCCCAGCGTACCTGCTCGATGGATTGCTTGCGTTTCATACCCTCTCCATGTGCGCGATTACTTTACCTGTATAAGTCTACATTCTAGACGTGTAGTTTTGCATTACATATCTTTGGTTCGTCTTCGGAACGCTCCGAAGGTAGCAAAGGACATGAGCATGACGATGCCGGAAGTGGTTGCGACGGGTGCCTTGGTGGCGATGGGGATCATCTTGCTGGTGCTGATTCAGCAGGGGTTGAGGCTGGGCGAGCTGGGCAAGAAGGTGGAGCACTGCCAGAAGGATTTGCGCTGGTTGCAGATTTGGGAGATGGAGAACCGCGAGCTGAGGGCGGCGTTGCGGGCGGAGCGGGAGCATGTGGGGCAGTTGCGGCGCAAGGTGGAGTTGTTGCAGGGGGTGGTGCCGGTTGTGGATTAGTGCTTGGCAACGCTCTCGCCAAGCGCCCGCTGCCTTGCGCAGCGGGCACCTGACCGGGTTAGTTCAACCTTTTGAATTCTGCATCGATGGCTTCAGCTTCGTCGCGCCATGCCTGGAAGCGCTGCTGACGCACGCGGCTTTCATCCACGTTGGCCTGAAGTTCTTGTCGACGAGTATTGAGCTGCAGGTAGTCGGGGAAGAACTTTTCTTTGAAGGTTTCGGAGTTCACCAGGTCCAGGAAGTCCTGACGCTGCTGTTCGAAGTTGCTGACAATCTCCGCAACAGACTTCTTGAACGCTTCTTCGCGCTTGTATTGTTCCCAGCTATCCCAGGCTTCAAGCGCCACGCCGATGAAGGCGAGGGCCCCGTTGGCACCTTTGGCGAACTTCACGGCGCCCCATGGCTTGAACTTCAGATACTTGCCGATATCCATGCCTACCGTCTTGGCAATCGTCGTGAGGCCATCGCGTGCGGCCAGTACCGTGGTGTTATTGATCAGGTTGCCCTTGAGCAGATGGTTGATGCCTTGCTTGCCCAGTGCCTTGACGGTGGTATTGAAGTGGTTGACCTCGCTGTCGAAGCCCACTTGCATCTTCTCGACCTCAAGCGTGATCGACTGGGTCTGGCGGCTGAACTCGTTCTGCAGACGGGTGGAGACGATAATGCCTTCAGCGCCAACCTCACGCTCGAAAAAGTCACCGAAGGTTTCCAGGCTGGAGCCTTTGGCTTGAATGATCAAGTCAGAGAAATAGCGCGTGGCGAAGGCGCGCAGGCTGATGCGTGCCTCCTCGATTTGCTGCCCGGTCACTGCCAGCTGATTGACCAAGCGGTTGTTGAGTTCATCAAGCCTGGCAACCTCCAATGCGACCTTCTCATCGTTCTCGATGGCCACAGGCAATTGGTTGTTGAGCACGTCACGGATGACGCTGACGCGCATTTCGTTGGCCAGCGCGGCGCTGCCACCGTTCTGCTTGATCTTGCCAGTGGTAGCCGTCTGCAACGTAGCGATGTGCGACAGCGCCTTGAATTGCTCAAGGTTGGCTAGCCAGTGCTCGACACCCAAGTCGAAAGGGTTTGCGGCCACGGCGACGATGGACAGTTCGGCGACCTCTTGGTCGCTCAGCCCGATTTGTTCACGAAGCCGACCTGCCACGTTGTCGCGCTTGACTTGCAAGTTGGATTGGTAGTCCTGTTCGTCCTCTACATCGGCCACTTCGTCGAAGCGGCTGAGGACGAACACGGTGCGGGGCAGGAGGTCCAGGGTGCGGAACAACCAGGTCAGGTCATCCTTGTGGCTTTCCTTGATGGGGTTGGTCGAGTTCATCACGTACAGCACCAAGTGCGCTTCGCTCACGTACTTCTTGGTGATGTCCTTGTACTTCTCGAGGGTGTGCGTTTCTGTATTTTCCTGTTGCTTGAAACCGAACAGCCCGGGGGTATCGATTAGCACGAAGTCTTCGCCGACCTCGTAGACCTTCACCTCATTGGATGACTCCTGGTGGCTGATCTTCATGCTGGACCTGTCCAGCTTTTCCATCCAGGCCGCCGCGATCGAAGTCTTGCCTTCAGAGAAGCCGCCAATCAGCGCGACCTTGAGTTTTTCACCTGACAAACTGTTGATCACATTCTGCAATTTGCCGATCAATGCAGGATCAATCGGTATGCCGGCCTGCGCGCCCTGCCCGAGAAAGCCTTGCAGCCGGTCAAGCAACGTCAATGCGCTCGCCTGTTGGGCCTTGAATGTCTTAAGGGTGTTTTCCATTACAGGTTTCCTGCGATTTCAATTTGGCGGGAGAGGATTTTCAGCCGGTTAGTCGAACGTGACAGCGTGTCTACCTGGTTGGCTGCTTGTTTGGCCGGTGCCTCCAGGGCAAGGTCAAGTTGTTCGATCGTGTCCTGCATATCGTCAAGGGCAGCCGCCAGGCTGGAATGCAGCGTTTCGCGCAATTGCTCGGCAGCGCTGCGCAGGTTATTTTCCAGGGCCTGGCGTTGTTGTGACATTTTGTAGCTTGAGCTGAACGCACCAATAAGGGCTTTGCTGACCGAGACCAGTGCGGCCAGTACCGAGGCACCGACGAACCAGAGGCTGGCGCCGCCAGTGAACGGTGCAGCGGCGATCCCCGCAAGGCTGGCCAACAGGCCCATCACGTTGATGCCGTTATCGATTTTAATGTTGAGCTTGAAATGCTCATTGAAACGCATGCTGCCGAGCTTCGCGTAACTTGCGGTCAGCTCCTGGGCATGCTCTTCAAAGCGTTTGAGAATAGCTTCGGCCGCCTTTTGGAACTTGCCGACCTCTGCGTTCACCGCCTCGGGCAGTTGTTTGCCCAGCAGTGCTTGCTGGCTTTCAAGCTCCTTGGTCAGGGTGCTTTTGAAAGTGTCGTTACTGATATTGGCTTCAATCTGTTTGTAAACGCTGTTGCGCACGTTGCTGGCGAAGTCATCGATCAAGGTTTCGCCACAGGCTTCCAGCCGCTTTTTCAGCGCCTGGAAACTGCTGTTCAGCTGGCTTTTGGCACTTTGCTCTTCCTGAGACAGCTTCCTCGACAGCGCGCTTAACGTTTGCTGCACGCCTGAGAGCGTCGTGGTGGTCTGGTTGAGCGCATCGTTCGCCTTGTTGAAGTTGGCCCGCACGATCTTGGCTTTGCCGTTAAGGATCAACCGATCGCTGAGCATCTGCAGGAAGGCCCGCAGGCGGGATTTTTCCAGCAACTCGTCGGCGCCGAAGTCCTCGAGTGCTTTGCTGCGACGTTTGGCATTCTGCGAGCCGGGTGCAAGGTGGTCGGTCGAGGCGAGGAATGCCGGCAGCGCGCTCAGCGCGAACACCTCCTGATAGTGTTTGCCAAGCTGCTCGCTCATCTTCTCATTCAGCCCGGCAAGGCTGATGTTTTCGTCGTCGGAGGTCAGCGGACGGTTACCCAGAGAGTGCTTGGGGTTGGAGATCTTCTTGTTGAAAATGGTCCAGACTTCGGTTTGCGCCCCCAGGTGCTGCTTGATTTTCTCCAGCGTGCCTTGGTGCTGCCCATCGCCCGTTTGCGGTGGTGCCGGCTGGTTGGTGACATAGAACACGGCGTGAGCGGTTTGCACGGCACGTTCTATCTGGTCGAGTACCAAGCCTTCCTTGCCCTCGATGCCCGGTACATCCAATAGCGCAAATGGCTGGCCGTCCAGCTCGAAGTCGTAGCGCTGTGTCTCTCGTGTGTGGTCGGGCCGCCCGTCACCGATGATTTCACCATCAGCATGACGCTGCAGCTGCGCCACCAGGTCTGCCAGCTGGCTTTCATTCTCCAGGCGCTGCTGGACGAGCGCCTGCTGTTGCTGCGTGACCTGCGCCTGTTGGCTGGCAAGCGCCGAACAGGCTTGGTCGCGTGCCGTTGTCACCTCGCCTAACCGCTGCTCCAGAGCCAAGCGCTCATGGTTCGACCTCTGCTGTTCGGCGTTCAAGGCCGCCGCCGCGCTATCGCGTGCTTGAGTGGTCTCAGTCAGCGACGCGGTAGCTGCATTCAGCTCGACTTCTTCCGGCAATTTCCGGAACAGGCTCATGAGCGTCTGCCAGAGGGTGGCGGTGTTTTTGCGAGTGGCGAGCAGCGTATGCAGGCGGGTAACGGCCGCAAGGGCGTCCCTGTGTGCTTGCTCGTGTTGTTCAAGTGCAGTGCCAAGCCGTTGAGACAGCTCGTTGGATTGCGTGTTGGCCTGGTCGAGGGCGCTGCGGGCTTCGTTGAACGGCAGCTCGAACTGCTGCAGGGTGGCAGTTAACTGCTGCGTCAATTCGCCAAGGCGCGCTTCGGCTTGCTCGATGTCCTGCTGCAGCCGCTGCAGATTATCTTCAGTCACCCCATATTGTTCGCGCAGTTTGCGAAAAGCTTGTTGGCTGGCCCGTTTACCGGGCTCCTGAAGCAGAATGCGCAAGGTTTCGATAAGCGTGGATTTGCCCGCGCCGGTTTCACCATAGAAGGCAATGGTGAATGTGTTCCACTCGGCGTTCTTCTCCAGTTCGGCGAGGCGCATGTACAGGGCTGTGCGGTGCTCACTGAGGCGCTGGAGTGCCTCTTCGCGAGCCAGGTTCAACGTTTCGTCGTCTGCGGGGTTTCTCAGCTCTGCGATGATCAGTGACAGTTCATCGTTGATTTGCTGATAAACGTCACGTGGGCTGTTCAGTTCAAGTTTCATCGACTTTGCTTCGGCGGGTTGCGTGGGGGCGCGGGTTGGTTTTTTGGGTTGAGCGGTGGGTTGAGCAGGCTCGGGTGAGGGCGGTAAGCACGTTTTGAAGCGTGATTTAGTCAGCACCTCGGGCAGCCGCTCCCAGTAATCGGTATGGCCGAAGTCGTCCATCTCGATGCTCTCGAAGTGTTCGACCTCGTTCCGCCCCAGGCAGGTTTCCCCCACGTTCAGCAGCAGAGTCTTGTCCGCCTTCGAATAGGCATTGATCAGTCGCCCCTGGAGCAGCCCCCGCATCTCGCGGGCCTCGAGGGCTGTGACCTCAACGGCCGCGGCCATCAGCAGCACATCGTTGATGGCCAGTTGTTGCCTGTTCGAAAAGTGTTTAAGGCTGCTGATGACCAGTCGGCCGCCGAGCGAGTGGCCGATCAGGTTGATGGTCTTGATCTGTGGATGGTTGTTTAGCAGGTACGCCTGAAGCTGGTCGAGCAAAACCGCGCCCATGCTTTCGGCACGTGCGCGGGCCTGGGTGAAGTTGCCCATCCGGTCCTTGGCCAGCGAGCCCACAAGGCTCAGCGACCCCATGGGAGCGCCGGTGAACGCTGCGCCGGCGCTCAGGCCTGCCGTAGCAAGTTTCCAGGCTGAGGACTTGTCGAACCGAAAGATGTGGTTCGAAGGCCAGAACGCGAAGATATTGGTGTAGTGCTTCAGTTGCTCGGGGATTCGGTCGAGCAAGAGCTGCTTGTCTTCATCGCTGTGGCCCGCGCTGTAGCCGTGGATGAAGATGTTGGCTTCTGTGGCGGTGGCGCCGGCAGACCGCGCACTCTGGAAATGGAAGGGGTGGGGCATGAGGGCTTCCTATCCGTGGACGGGCTGCGTTTTGAGCAGCGGGCTTGGAGGGCAGGAGGATGGGGGCCTCGCAGCTGGATACGGCTGGGGGAGGTGCTTGAGGAGTGACTCCCTGGGATTGGGCATCGCTACTTCCTTGTGGGCGTGGGACGGGCGATTGTTGACGTCATTTATGTGGCGAATTTACCTTGTTTTGATGGCTGATTGCCATTGTGGTGGAGGGTGTTTGTAAGGGGGCGACGCGGCAGGGGGATGGTGGCGGGGGCTTAGGGATGTTGTTGCGTGTGGTTTACGTTGAGGCGGGGCCAGGATTATTCGCTGGGCCGGGGTAATCTGAAACGAGTGGGTACCTAACTGTTTTGTCTAATTAATAATTGATTGGTCAACTCGCTTGGAATACCAGTTGGAACGCTGCGTGGTCTGGATTCCGATGGACGGTGCGTTGTGAGGACCGCGCCCAAAAACGAATCGGGGCCGAATCTATCAAGCAAATGGACGCGCTGCTGATTGTTGCCCCTGGGCTCGCAGGTCAGGGGCTCCTAGTGTGGTGTTTCAGAAATACCCCTGGAGATCAGGCCACCGCTTTACCCGTGCTCTGCCAGCCGATAAGGTGGCGCGCATTGCAAAATGATGGCAGCTTGCGTGGTCCAGGGATGGCTCTCTGAATGAAGCGGTGCATTAAAGCGCTGTTTTGAGGCTTTCTCAGGTTCCCTCTCGTTTGTTCATTGCCCTTTTGAGTATTGGCCGGCCCATCTGATGGTGGACGGTGTGGGAGTGTTATGCATGAGTGAATTGGCCCAGGCGTTGCTGGCAGCAGTACCG
Source organism: Pseudomonas sp. NBRC 111132 (assembly GCF_001320565.1). Classification (NCBI taxonomy): domain Bacteria; kingdom Pseudomonadati; phylum Pseudomonadota; class Gammaproteobacteria; order Pseudomonadales; family Pseudomonadaceae; genus Pseudomonas; species Pseudomonas sp. NBRC 111132. The sequence continues at coordinate 10,284 of NZ_BCBI01000062.1, read as the reverse complement.
GAAGATGGCCGCAGCATCGGCAATCAGGCCCTTTATGAGCGACTCAAGAGCCAGTTCACCGGCCTGAGTGAAGAGCAATTCTGGGAATCGCGCGACGCGCTAATCGGTGAGGGTGTGCTGGTCAAAGGCCGCGGGCGTGGCGGCTCCGTGCTGCGCGCCCAGGCCGCAGGTGCCAGCCTGGCGGCGCAGGCGCTGAGCAAGGCGCGCGAGCGTTTCGAGCCGGCGGTGGCCGAAGTATCCGCCAGCTATGTCGTCGAAGCGGCAGCCAGTAAGGCCAAGGCGGTCAAAGTACAGGCTGCCACCAGTATCGAGGCCATGGAGAAAACCCTCTGGGCCACAGCCGACAAGCTGCGCGCCAATATGGATGCCGCCGAGTACAAGCACATCGTGCTCGGACTGATCTTCCTCAAGTACATCTCCGACAGCTTCGCCGGCCGCCGTGCCGAGCTGGAACGCAAGCTGACCGACGAGAATGACGATTACTACTTGGGCGAAGACGACTCAGAGGCGCTCAACGCCGAGCTGGAAGACCGCGACTACTACCGTGAGGTCAACGTGTTCTGGGTGCCGGAAGTGGCGCGCTGGGAGTCGATTCGCGCCGCCGCCAAACAGGTGGATATCGGTAAGCGTATCGACGAGGCCCTGGCCGCCATCGAGGCGGAAAACCCCAAGCTGAAGAACATTCTCGACAAGCGCTACGCCCGCGCCCAGTTGCCGGACGGCAAGCTCGGTGAGCTGGTGGACCTGATCTCCACCATCGGTTTCGGTGACGACGTGGGCCGCGCCCGCGATCTGCTCGGTCAGGTCTACGAATACTTCCTCGGCCAGTTCGCCAGCGCCGAAGGCAAGAAGGGCGGGCAGTTCTATACACCGGCGAGCATCGTGAAAACCCTGGTGGCGGTGCTCAATCCGCACCATGGCAAGGTGTATGACCCCTGCTGCGGTAGTGGCGGTATGTTCGTGCAGTCGGAGCAGTTCATCGAAGCCCACGGTGGCAAGCTGGGCGATGTGTCCATCTATGGCCAGGAGTCCAACCCCACCACCTGGCGTCTGGCCGCGATGAACCTGGCCATTCGCGGCATCGACTTCAACCTGGGCAAGGAGCCGGCGGATACCTTCGTACGCAATCAGCACAGTGATCTACGCGCTGACTTCGTACTGGCCAACCCGCCGTTCAATATCAGCGACTGGTGGCACGGCAGCCTGGAAGGCGACCCGCGCTGGGTGTATGGCACGCCGCCGCAAGGCAACGCCAACTATGCCTGGCTGCAACATATGCTCTATCACCTCAAGCCCAACGGCCGCGCCGGTATCGTGCTGGCCAACGGTTCGATGAGCTCCAGCCAGAACAGCGAAGGCGAGATTCGCCGTGCCATGGTCGAGGCCGACGTGGTGGAAGTGATGGTCGCCTTGCCCGGCCAGCTATTCTTCAACACCCAGATTCCTGCTTGCCTGTGGTTCCTGGCCAAGGACAAACGCCATGCCCTGAGCACTGGCGGCATCGACCGCAGCGGCCAGGTGCTGTTTATCGATGCGCGCAAGCTGGGTACCAGCGTCAGCCGGGTGCAGATCGAGTTGACCGATGCCGATATCGAGCGCATTGCCAGCACCGTGGCGACCTGGCGTGGCGAAGCACTGGACGAGGGCGGGCATGTAGGCGAGTACGCCGATATTCCCGGCTTCTGCCGCAGCGTTACTCTGAGTGAGATTGCCGAGCATGGCCATGTGCTGACCCCGGGCCGCTATGTCGGAGCCGAGGAGGTGGAAGACGACGACGAAGCCTTCGCCGACAAGATGCAGAAGCTCGCGGAAAAGCTCGGCGAACAGATGGCCAAGGGGGCGGAGCTCGATCAGTTGATCCGGCAGAAGCTGGGAGGGCTGGGGTATGAGTTCTGAGTGGCGCTCATATCGCCTTGACGAGGCGGGGCGAATCGTTACGGGAAAGACGCCAAAAGGCAATGTGGCTGAATATGTTGGCCGTGATGTGCCATTTGTAACGCCGCCAGACTTTGATGGTTCTAAGTGGATTGATGAGACGGCTCGTAGAATATCTAAGGCTGGTGCTCTCTCCGTAAAAAGCTCCATTGTTCCGGCTGGAAGTGTGTTGGTTACATGCATCGGCTCTGATATGGGGAAGGCAGCGCTTACGAGGTCGAGTTGTGTAACTAATCAGCAGATTAACGCTGTTGTTGTCGATGAGGATCGATTCTGTCCAGAATTCTTGTATTACAACCTTTCGCTTAGAAAGGATGAAATTCGTGGTTTGGCAGGCGGTTCTGCGCAGCCCATTCTGAATAAAAGTGCGTTTGGACAAGTGAGGTTCGATTGCCCGCCACTTTTACAACAGAAGGCGATAGCTGCTGCGGTTGGGCCGCTCGACAACCGCATCACTCTGCTACGCGAAACTAACGCCACCCTGGAAGCCATCGCCCAGGCGCTGTTCAAATCCTGGTTCGTCGATTTTGACCCCGTACGTGCGAAGGCCGAAGGCCGCCAGCCGGAAAGCATGGACGCCACCACCGCCGCCCTGTTCCCCGATAGCTTCACGGAGTCCGAGTTGGGCTTGGTGCCGGAGGGGTGGATGTCACGCCCTATCTACGATATGGCGACCTATATAAACGGTGCGGCCTATAAAGCGTTCGAGCCAAATGCGGAGCGGCGTGGTTTACCAATCATCAAGATCGCTGAGCTGAAGGCAGGGGTTAGCGCTCAAACTGCGTTTTCGGACGTTGCCATGCCGGCTAAGTACTTAATTGAAACAGGCGACATCCTTTTCTCCTGGTCAGGCAACCCAGACACGTCAATCGATACCTTCGTTTGGCAGCATGCTCCAGCGCTGCTGAATCAACACATTTTTCGAGTGTTACCCCACGAAGCTTTTGAGCGTTCGTTTGTGCTTCAAATGCTCAGAAACTTAAAGCCAGTATTCGCGGAGCTGGCACGAAACAAACAAACCACTGGGCTAGGCCACGTTACCGTGGCTGATTTGAAGCGACTCCGTGTCGTTCACCCTCCGCAGAAGGTGATTGAGCAGTTCAACACTCTGGTTGTGCCAATCCACCAAATGATTTTTGGTAATGAGCAGCGGGCTCAAACCCTCACCCAACTCCGCGACACCCTCTTACCCCGCCTGATCTCTGGCCAGCTGCGCCTGCCGGAGGCGCAGGCTCTGCTGAATGATAGGGGTACTGCCCAATGAACGAGCCCATTGCCGAGCGCGAAGCACTGTGGACGCAGTTTCTCGAGCGCTGGTCGCTGGAAAGCCTGTATCAGATGACCCTTGAGCAGTACAACCTTGCTGGCTCGGACGACCACTTTTGCCGCTGGCTGGAGAAACATACTGAGTCTTTGGGCTCGATTTGGGGTGGGTCATCCTTCAAGTTCGGCGTGTTTTCCCGGCTGGACAAGAAGCAAAAGAGCAATCCCCATCGTGTGTTCACCGACGAGCACGCCTGGCTGAAGAAGTACGGCAGCAGCGCAGAGCAGGCGTTTGCCACCGTGCGCCAGCATATTGTGACGGTGGCTGAGGCGGCGCGTGTGGGCGATTTGGAGGCAATCGAGCAGGTCGATCTCGGGCCGGTGGTGAAATGGAAAGTCGCGTTCCTTTATCAGAACCGGCAAGAGCCCAGCATTCTCTGCGTGTTCGCAGCCCGCGACCTGTGCGCGGCGTTGGGGCGTAAGACCAGTCACAATGAGCTGCTGGCGCCCTTGCAGCGTCAGTTGATGGCTCAGCGGCAAGGGCAGAACCTCTTTGCTTACTCTGATCAGGTGTGGGCGCAGGCGCAAGAATGGCATCGCAAGCACAGCCTGACCGAGCAGGCGCTGGATTTTTTCAGTGCCGACCCTGAGCGGTTCACGGAGATCAATGTCACCAAGAAAATGGCTGGCTTTCGCCTGAGCAATGACCGCGAACTGGCCTTACTGCGCGAAAACGGCAAGCTGAGCCTGTTCGTTGCGCCTGGTAACTGGCGGCAGGCCATTGCGGGGCTGGACTGCGAACACTACTCACCCCAAGACACACGCCACAGCGGTCTTGCTTCCTGTGCGCCGGCACTGGCTGTGGGCAACCCGGCTCTGTCCATCAAGCTCGCCGATATGGCGGCGCTGGAAGCTCTCTGCTTGGCCTATGAGGCTGACTCCATGGATGAGGTAACTGCAGTGCAATCGCTAACTCCAGGTGGTGAGCGGCAGGTAGCACCGCTCAATCAGATCCTGTACGGCCCGCCGGGCACCGGCAAGACCTACGAAACAATCGACGCGGCGCTGGAAGTTCTCGCGCCGCAACTCCTTTCGCTGCCGCGTGAGCAGCGCAAGCGGCATTTCGATGAGTTCGTTGCCCAGAAGCGCATTCGCTTCGTCACCTTCCACCAGAGCTTCAGCTACGAGGATTTCGTCGAGGGGCTGAGGGCTTTGCCTCCGAACAGCGAGGGTAACCCTGGTGGAGCGCTTGCTTACGATGTGGCCAAGGGTGTGTTTGTCCAGCTGTGTTTGGATGCCAGTGGCGACCCGGTGCTTGAGCAGAAACTGGGTCTGAAGAAAGACCCGACCATCTGGAAGATTTCCATCGAGGAGGCTAGTAGCGACGGGCGCACCCGACGCTACTGTCTCCAGCATGGTGAAGCCCGTATCGGCTGGCACAAGGTGGGTGATATTCGCCAGGCCGATCTGGCTGATCCTGCGCTCAAGCTTGGCAGCAATGACCAGAGCTCACTGGCCAGCTTCGGGAGTGAGGTCGAAGAGGGTGATGTGCTGGTCTGTCTAGGTACTCGCAAGAGTATTTGCGCGGTGGGGGTGGTTACCGGCGAGTATGAGTACAACCCCGAGGTGCCGGAGGGGGTGCGCAAGGACTATGTACATCGTCTGCCGGTCAACTGGCTGCTGACCGATATTGACTTCGACATCACCGAACTCAATGGCGGTCGTGGCCTGACGCTGAAAACCCTGTACCCCATGAGCCGCATCAGTTGGCCCGAATTGCAGCAGGGGTTACAGCAGGCCGGCCTCAGCCTGGTGGGCGAGGCTAAGCGGCCCGTGGTTGGGCCGAAATTGCCGCATGTGCTGATTATTGACGAGATTAACCGCGGCAATATCTCGCGCATTTTCGGTGAACTGATCACGCTGATCGAGCCGTCCAAGCGTGCCGGTGCCTCAGAGGCGCTTGAGGCCGTGTTGCCATACTCGAAGCGGCACTTCAGTGTGCCGGACAACGTCTACCTGATCGGCACTATGAACACCTCCGACCGCTCGCTGGCGGGGCTGGATATTGCCCTGCGTCGACGCTTCGTGTTCCGCGAGATGCCGCCACGGCCCGAGCTGCTGGATGACGTTGAGCTAGCTGGGCTGAATATCGGCCGACTGCTGCGGGTGATGAACCAGCGTATCGAGGTGCTGCTGGATCGGGATCATTGCCTGGGGCATGCCTACTTTATGCCGCTCACTGGTGACCCTACGTTGGCGCGGCTTGAAAGCATCTTCCGCAACCAGATTCTGCCCCTGTTGCAGGAGTACTTCTTCGAGGACTGGCAGCGTATTCAGTGGGTGTTCAACGACCACCGCAAGCTGGCGGTCGACCGCTTCGTGGAGCAGGAAAAACAGGATGTGGCGGCACTGTTCGGCAGCATCAGCGTGCCGGCCCAAGGTGGCTTATGGCGAATCAATGATGCAGCGTTCAAGCGGCTTTCTGCGTATGCGGGCGTCATCGCGGTGAATACCAGGGCCGAGGAGCCAGCAGAAGAATTAGAGGAGGAGAGTGCTTGAGCGCATTCGTCAGCGTTCGTGAATACGCTCGCCTGACCACGGCTGCCGTCGCACCCGGCAACCTCGACTGTGCGCAGATTTCTGAATCAGCCTTTGACTGGCTCTGTGAGCTGAGTGCTAGCTTTAATCGCAATGGCGCCACGTTGCTGCAGGTAGAGGGGCGGCGCTCGCTGAAATGGGACAGCTACGTGGGTGTGCTGGAAACGCCCTGTGGTACGCGCCTGGAGATTCTGCCCAAGCACCATGAGCAGGGCGATTGTCTGGTGAAGGGGCGTGCGCTTCTGCGCAAGCTGATTCAGCGGGCTTTGCAGCTCAAACCCCGCGAGGCCTCGGTGACGAGTCTTGAGCTGTTCGATGCACCGCTCAGTGAGTGGGTGATGGGCCAGTTCCTTTCGGAGCTGGATCTGCTGGTAAAACGTGGTGTGCGCTTCGACTACCAGCGCATCGAGGAGGAACAGCGTTTTCTCCGAGGCCAGCTCAATGTGGTCGCACAGATGCGCCAGCCACCGGGGCGCCAGCATCACTTCCAGATTCGCCACGATGTGTTCCTGCCGGACCGTGCCGAGAACCGCTTGCTCAAGCTGGCGTTGGAGCAGGTGGCCAAGAGTACGCAGGATGCCGCCAACTGGCGCCTGGCCAACGAGCTGCGGGCGATGCTGGCCGAGGTGCCGGTTAGCAAGCAGGTGAGCCAGGATTTACGCGCCTGGAGCCGCGATCGGCTGATGGCGCATTACCAGGCGATAAAGCCCTGGTGCGAGCTGATCCTCAACCAGCAGATGCCGATTGCAGTAAGCGGCGAGTGGCGCGGGATGAGCATGCTGTTTCCGATGGAAAAGTTGTTTGAAAAATATGTTGAGGGGTGGCTGGGGGGGAAATTGCTACCAAGCGCGAAACTGACGCCACAATCCAGCCGGAATTATCTCTGCGAGCATGACAACGGAAAGATGTTCTGCCTGAAACCGGATTTGCTTATCGACCGGTCCGGACACCGCTGGATTGTTGATACCAAGTGGAAGCGCATCGATGCTGGTAGACCTGATAAGAACTACCACTTAAGCCAGAGCGATTTCTATCAGCTGTTTGCTTACGGGCATAAATATCAAAGAGGCGATGAAGTGCCGAAGCTGGTGCTGATTTATCCGCATTGGTCTGGGCTCCAGAAAGCGCTGCCGGTTTTCGATTACGGAATGGGCATGAGCTTATGGGTGTTGCCGTTTGAGCTGGATAACGAACACTTGCTGGGCGCTGAGTCCGCAGGAATTCCTTTACGGAAGGAAAGTGGCGTCGCTGCGGAACCTCGTTATCCCTTTGGGACGCTGCTGGAGCCCGGCCAAGAAGGACCAGGCAACTGATCGCGGCTATCAAATCGGTTAGAAGAAGGATGTGTATGTCTATTACCCGATTGTTCTTGATGGCAGAATGCCTACAAATGAGGCGACGCTGCACGAGTTACTGAGAAAGCGTCGCGAATTGGCGCGGGATATGCCGTACGGAGCACCTGAGCCTCAGGCGGCTGATTTCGGGGAAATGTTAGGGTCTAGGGATGAGATTGGATAATGACTGAAGACCAGTTGGAGCAGGAAACTCTTGGCTGGCTTGCTGAGCAAGGCTACCAGATACTTCATGGGCCGGATATTGCGCACGACGGAGAAACTCCAGAGCGTGAAAACTATCGCCAGGTAGTGCTGGTGGAGCGTTTGCGAGCTGCAATTGCCCGATTGAACCCACTGGTACCAGTGTCTGCACGTGAGGATGCCTTGCAGCACGTACTGGAGTTAGGGGTACCTGTTCAGCTTTCTGCCAACCGTATTTTCCATCGCCTGCTGGTCAGTGGCGTGCCCGTCCAATACCAAAGGGATGGCGAAACTCGCGGTGATTTTGTACGACTGATCGATTGGGCGAATGTGCCGAGTAATGAGTGGCTGGCGGTCAGCCAGTTCACTATTCAGGGGCCGAAGCATACTCGCCGCCCGGACATCATTCTGTTCCTCAACGGCCTGCCGTTGGTGCTGCTAGAGTTGAAGAACCCGGCAGATGTAAATGCAGATCTGGTAAAGGCGTTCGACCAAATCCAGACCTACAAGGAGCAGATCCCGGACATCTTCCAGTACAACGAAATCTTGATCATCGCCGATGGCAGTGAGGCCCGCATGGGTTCGTTGTCAGCCGATATCGAGCGATTCGCCCGCTGGCGCACCATCGATGGCGTGACCGTTGACCCATTGGGGCAATTCAACGAGCTAGAAACGTTGGTGCGCGGGGTGCTGCAGCCTGCCATGCTGCTCGATTACTTACGCTACTTCGTACTGTTTGAAGACGATGGTCGTTTGGTAAAAAAAATCGCCGGCTACCATCAATTTCATGCAGTGCGGGCAGCTATTCAGCAGGTGGTCACTGCCTCACGCCCTGGCGGTACTCACAAAGGAGGGGTGGTCTGGCACACCCAAGGCTCCGGTAAAAGCATCACCATGACCTGTTTCGCGGCACGGGTGATGCAAGAAGCCGCAATGGAGAACCCGACCATCGTGGTGATCACTGACCGCAACGATCTGGACGGGCAGCTCTTCGGGGTGTTCTCACTGTCGCAGGACCTGCTACGTGAGCAGCCGGCGCAGGTCGCAACTCGCGGTGATTTGCGCGAGAAGCTCGCTAATCGGCCCAGCGGCGGTATTGTCTTCGCCACTATTCAGAAGTTCATGCCGGGCGAGGACGAAGACAGCTTCCCAGTGCTTTCCCCGCGTTCCAATATTGTTGTGATCGCTGATGAGGCACACCGCACTCAATATGGCTTCAGTGCCTCGTTAAAAGCGCCTGGTTCGCAGGCGGCTGAAGCGCATGCTGTTTACCAGGTCGGTTACGCCCAGCACCTGCGCGATGCGTTACCCAATGCCACTTTCGTAGCGTTTACCGGCACCCCAGTCTCTAGCGAAGACCGTGATACCCGTGCGGTGTTTGGCGACTACATCCATGTTTATGACATGCAGCAGGCCAAGGAAGACGGCGCCACTGTGGCTATCTACTACGAATCCCGACTGGCCAAGTTGTCGCTAAAGGAGAGTGAGTTGGCCCATCTCGACGATGAAGTCGACGAGTTGGCGGAGGACGAGGAGGAGGATCAGCAGTCTCGCTTGAGGTCGCGTTGGGCTGCGTTAGAGCAGGTGGTAGGTGCTGAGCCGCGTATCAGAAGCGTAGCGTCCGATCTGGTGGCGCACTTCGAAGAGCGCAATCAGGCGCAAAACGGCAAGGCGATGATTGTGGCCATGAGTCGTGAGATCTGTGTCCACCTATATAACGAGATCATCGCTCTGCGTCCTGACTGGCATGACGACGATCCGGAAAAAGGCGCGTTGAAGATCGTCATGACGGGTAGTGCGTCTGACAAAGCTCTGTTGCGCCCACACATCTATCCCAATCAGGTGAAGAAAAGGCTAGAGAAGCGCTTCAAGGACCCAAATGATCCGCTCAAGCTGGTGATCGTTCGGGATATGTGGTTGACCGGCTTTGATGCGCCTTGCGTGCATACGCTATATGTCGACAAACCAATGAAGGGCCATAACCTGATGCAAGCTATTGCGCGCGTGAATCGCGTGTTCAAAGATAAGCAGGGTGGTTTGGTGGTGGACTACATTGGCATTGCCAACGAGCTTAAGGCTGCGCTTAAAGAGTACACGGCTAGTAAGGGCAGGGGGCGTCCTACGGTGGATGCTCACGAAGCTTATGCTGTGCTGGAGGAGAAGCTAGATGTTCTCCGCAGCATGCTGTATGGCTTCGATTACAGCAATTACCTCACGGGAGGGCACAAGCTGCTGGCCGGAGCTGCCAACCATGTGCTTGGGCTCGAGGATGGCAAAAAACGCTTTGCTGACAATGCGCTTGCCATGAGTAAGGCCTTCACGCTTTGTTGCACGTTGGATGAAGCCAAAGCGGTGCGCGAGGAAGTGGCATTTTTCCAGGCGATAAAAGTGCTGCTGACCAAGCGAGAAATCAGTCAGAAGAAAAAGACGGACGAAGAGCGAGAGTTAGCCATCCGCCAGATCATCGGCAATGCCGTGGTGTCGGGTGAGGTTGTAGATGTGTTTGAAGCTGTGGGTTTGGATAAGCCCAACATTGGGCTTCTAGACGATGAGTTTCTTGCGGAGGTGCGGAATCTCCCGGAGAAGAACCTCGCTGTAGAGATGCTGGAACGCCTGCTTGAAGGCGAGATTAAGAGCAAATTTTCCAGCAACCTGGCACAGGAAAAAAAATTCTCTGAACTTCTTGATAGCGTAATCAAGCGCTATCAGAACCGATCAATTGAGACGGCCCAGGTAATCGAAGAGCTGATCGAGATGGCTAAAAAGTTCGCCGCTGCCAGTAAGCGTGGTGATCAGCTGGGGCTCAATGAAGATGAGCTGGCCTTCTACGACGCTCTTGCCAATAACGAGGCCTCCGTGCGAGATCTTGGAGATGAAACGCTGGCCAAGATTGCTCATGAGTTGACTAGCAGCTTGCGACAGAATGTGACAGTGGATTGGAGCAATCGCGACA
>NZ_BCBI01000061.1:0-38236 GCF_001320565.1 Pseudomonas sp. NBRC 111132 | reverse complement strand
TGCGAAGCGCGCCATCTTTACCATGGCCAGAACATCCTGTCTGAGACCGCTGCGCCGCAGCCGAAAAGAGTTGAGAATTTAGATTAGACGCTTTCTGTAAATGCGCACGGCGGCGAGCTTTTTTCAAAGCATCGCCGCCGCGGCAGGGTACATCATTTTGCCATCAGTTGCGCGCGATGTTGGTCGGCGCCATGGCCAAGGCTCGCTTGGCTTCGATGAAGGTCTTGCTCCAGTAGCGGTCACCGAGGCTGTCGATGCGCACACCGCCGCTGCGGCGGCTGCTGGAGTGGATGAACTGGTTGTCACCCAAGTAGATGCCAGCATGGCTTACGCGACCGCGGCCATTGGTGCTGAAGAACAGCAGGTCACCTGGCTTGAGCTTGTTGCGGGCCACTTTCGGGGCATCGACATTGATCATTTCACGCGTGGAGCGCGGCAGGGTCATGCCCGCCTCTTCGCGGAACAGGTAGCCGATGAAGCCACTGCAGTCGAAGCCGGACTTTTCCGAGGTACCACCGAAGCGGTAGCGGGTGCCGATCAGCGACATGCCGCGCTCGAGAATGCTGTCAGCCAGCACCGGCAGCTGGTAAGGCTTGCTGCTGGAGAACGACTCCAGGTCATCTTCAGTGGCCAGCTCTTCCGGCTCGCCGAATACCGACGAGGACGAGGCTTTGGCCTTGATTGCCGATTGTGCGGCGATCGGGGTGTGATCCTGAGGCTCTGAATGAGACGCTGGGCCTTGGGCCGCGCAGCCAAAAAGCAGGGTCACGAGTGCGAGTGGCACGAGGGGTGCGAAGCGCTTCAGCATGGGCACGACCGTGTCTGTAATCCTTTAGAAGGGTGAAACTATGCCCTCTATCATGGCCATTTGCAAATTTTATCGAAAAAGATGTGACTTTTTTGTTTTGCCGCTCTGGCCCAGCGTTTTCAAGGGGTTACCAGCCCAGGGTTTCTTTCAGGAATGGGATGGTGAGCTTGCGTTGCGCCTGCAGCGAAGCCTGGTCGAGGCGTTCGAGCAGGTCGAACAGCGCACTCATGCTGCGCGCACCGCGGGTGAGGATGAAGTGACCGACTTCGTCGGTGAGGTGCAGACCACGGCGCGAAGCACGCAGTTGCAGGGCCCGCAGCTTGTCTTCGTCGGACAGGCCACGCATCTGGAATACCAGGGCCAGGGTCAGCCGCGACTTCAGGTCCGGCAGCTTCACCGGCAGTTCACGCGGTGATGCCGAGGCAGCCAGCAGCAAGCGCCGGCCACTGTCGCGCAGGCGGTTGAACAGGTGGAACATGGCTTCTTCCCAGTCAGCCTTGCCGGCGATCACGTGCAGATCGTCGATGCACACCAGTTCGTATTGGGCCAGGTAGTCGAGCAAACCTACGCCACGATCGAGCAGTTGCGCCAGTGGCAGGTAGACAGCGGGTTCGCCCCGTTGCTGGAAGCGATGGGTGGCGGCCTGCAACAGGTGGGAACGGCCAACACCCTGCTTGCCCCACAGGTAGATAAGGCTCTCGGTCCAGCCGGCGTCGGCTTCGCATAGCCGCTCGACGTAACCCAATGCCGCAGCATTGGCGCCCGGATAGTAGTTGATGAAGGTGGCGTCATCGCGCAGGCGCACACCCAGGGGCAACTGGATCGGTGGTTTCATGCTCGCGGGCGGTCTACAGGACCGCAGGGGGCCTTTGGTGAACAATGTGCAAAGTCTATACCTGCAACGCGGGGCGCACAATCTCGGCTGCAGATAGCGCAAGCAAAATCAACAAGTTGCACTACTTTCAACCGTTGCAGAGGCTGCCATGTACCGGGCGGGCAGCACGGCAGCCCCACCGTTACAAGTCAGGATCGATATCTCCCGCGTACATGTCCGACTCCTTGTACAGGTCATGCATATGCCGCAGCAACACCATGATCACCGCCGCCACCGGCAAGGCCAGCAGCACCCCGGTAAAGCCGAACAGCTCACCACCGGCCAGGATGGCGAAGATAACGGCTACCGGGTGCAGGCCAATGCGGTCCCCCACCAGTAGCGGGGTCAGCACCATGCCCTCCAGCGCCTGCCCGACCATGAACACCGCAACGATGCCCAGCATCGGGTACAGGTCGCCGCCGAACTGGAACAGGCCAGCCACCAGCGCGGCACCAATGCCAATGATGAAGCCCATGTACGGCACGATGGCAGCAAGGCCGGCGAGCATGCCGATCAGTAGGCCCAGTTCGAGCCCCACCAGCATAAGCCCGGCCGAATAGATGATGCCCAGGGCCAGCATTACCATCAGTTGCCCGCGCACGAATGCCCCCAGCACTTCATGACACTCGCCCGCCAGGCCCATCACTTGCGGCTCACGCTGGCGCGGCAGCAGGCCGCGCAGCTTGCCCATCATCAGGTCCCAATCGCGCAGCAGATAGAAGCCCACTACCGGGATCAGCACCATATTGGCCAGCCAGGCCATCAACGCCAGGCTCGAAGCGGTCGCGTGGGACAACAACATGCCAACGATATCGGTGGTCTGGCCCATGTGCGCACCGATGGCGGCCTTGATCTTGTCGAACTTCCAGAAGCCATCGGCCAGGCCCAGACGGCTCTGCGCCCAAGGCAGCGCCACCTGTTCGAGCCAGTCGAGCATCTGCGGCGCCAACTCGTACAGACGCACCAACTGCTTGGCAAGCATCGGCACCAGCACCAGCAGCAAGGCCAGCAGCACCAGGGTGAACAGGCCGAACACCACCACCACGCCCCAAGTGCGCGACAGGCCCAGGCGTTCGAGGCGATCGACCAGAGGGTCGGCCAGGTAGGCCAGCAGAATGCCGACCAGGAACGGGGTAAGAATATTGTGCAGGCTATAAAGCAGCACAGCGATAAGCAGGGCGGCACCCAGCCAGATCCAGCGACGCATGTCGGTCACGGTGTGCTCCCCTTACCAGCGAAAACGCAGGCCGTCGAACGGCTTGGGCGCAGGCTGCGCGGGCGCGGGCTGCCCGGCGACGGCATCGGCGGCTGGCGCTGGCGTAGCAGGCACTACCGGCGCCTGCTCTGCCGGCATTTCCTGCAGCTTGGCCAGGCCAAGCTGGGCGCGCAGCTGCTCACGATTGCCAGTCACCCCGTAGGTCAGGGTAGTGCCTTCGGCCATTTGCAAACGAGGGCCATACGGTTCCAGTACACGGGCCAGCTCGGCGTAGCGCTGCAGGTTCATGCCCTGCACTTGCACTTGCATTTGGCTGCTGGCGCCCGGCCGGGTGACGTAGCGCGGCGCCAGGCGGCTGCTTACCGCCAGCATCACCGCATCGGCAAGAGCTGCCTGGTCCGCGCCCTCGGCACTCCCCTGCTCACGCTGGTCGCCCAGCCACAGCCGCCACTTAGCCTGCCACTTGCCGTCGGCCTCCTGGGCATGTACCGCCAGCAATGCATCGGCGCCATAGCGTTCTGAGGCTTCGCGCAGCGGCGCCGGATCGCTGCCTTCGATCTGCTTGGCGTTGGCGACCAGTTGCTCCTGCAGGTCGCCCAGCGGCAAGCGCAGCGGCAGGCCACGGTGCTGGGCGGCGCGACGCAGGGGCTGGGCAGTCGCCTGGCCATCACCGACCAGGTTGCTGCCTTCGACGCTGTCGTTCAGCCACCACCCCAGGATCGAGGGCCGGTTACTGCCCCACAGGGCCAGGCCAGCCTTGCGCAAAGCACGCTCGGTGCTGCCGGGGTCGAACTCGACCACCACCGACTCGGGCGGGCCGGCTTCGCTGCCCACTTGATTGATGATTTGCTGTGGGTCCTTACGCAGCTCGGCCAATGCCGGGCTTTGTACGGCCTTTGGATCGCCGGTCAGGCGTAGCACCAGCGTGTCGAGGGCGTTGACGGTGGCTGCTGTACGGGCTTCGGCACCCTGCCCGGTCACCGGCTCGCGTACCTGATAAAGGCCTGAGACATTTTCAGCCACGGCTGTGGCCGAGATCAGCGCCAGGCAACCGGCTGCCAGAATATTGAACAAACGCATGGAGGATTCCTGTCCAGTCGAGCATGAAGCTCGCTACTTGCAGCTTATACACATGCAACCGCATCAACCACCCTCGGCCCTTTTTCAACAATTTACCGCCCTGCCCGTCGGCCTGAGGATGGCCGCTGCCCGGCAACCCTGATAAAATCGCGCGCCTTCACAGACCACTGACGTTTCAGGCAGCCGCCGCTTACCCGCCGGCCTTGGCCGTCATGGTCGTTTTTAAGAATCCCTCCCTCCTAAAGGCCTGGATCAATGAGCAAGCAACCCTCCCTGAGCTACAAGGACGCCGGTGTAGACATCGACGCCGGCGAAGCACTGGTCGAACGCATCAAGGGCGTGGCAAAACGCACCGCACGCCCTGAAGTCATGGGTGGCCTGGGTGGCTTCGGCGCCCTTTGCGAGATCCCGGCTGGCTACAAGCAGCCGGTGCTGGTCTCCGGCACCGACGGCGTCGGCACCAAGCTGCGCCTGGCATTGAACCTGAACAAGCACGACAGCATCGGCCAGGACCTGGTCGCCATGTGCGTCAACGACCTGGTGGTATGCGGCGCCGAGCCGCTGTTCTTCCTGGACTACTACGCCACTGGCAAGCTGAACGTTGACGTGGCTGCCACCGTGGTCACCGGCATTGGCGCCGGTTGCGAACTGGCCGGCTGCTCGCTGGTCGGTGGTGAAACCGCCGAAATGCCTGGCATGTACGAAGGCGAAGACTACGACCTGGCCGGTTTCTGCGTCGGCGTGGTGGAAAAGGCCGAAATCATCGATGGCTCCAAAGTTGCCACTGGCGACGCGCTGATCGCTCTGCCGTCCTCGGGCCCGCACTCCAACGGCTACTCGCTGATCCGCAAGATCCTCGAAGTGTCGGCTACCGACATCGAAAACACCCAGCTGGACGGCAAGCCGCTGACCGACCTGCTGATGGCGCCGACCCGCATCTACGTCAAGCCGCTGCTGCAACTGATCAAGAACACTGGCGCAGTCAAGGCCATGGCCCACATCACCGGTGGCGGCCTGTTGGACAACATCCCGCGCGTGCTGCCGAAAAACGCCCAGGCCGTGGTTGACGTGGCCAGCTGGCAGCGCCCTGCGGTATTCGACTTCCTGCAGGAAAAAGGCAACGTCGACGAGCACGAAATGCACCGTGTGCTGAACTGCGGCGTGGGCATGGTCATCTGCGTCGCCCAGGACCAGGTCGAAGCGGCCCTGAACGAACTGCGCGCCGCCGGTGAACAGCCATGGGTGATCGGCCACATCGCCGAAGCCGCCGAAGGCGCCGCCCAGGTCGAGCTGCAGAACCTCAAGGCACACTGATGCCGAGCAAGACCTGCAATGTAGTGGTACTGCTGTCGGGCTCCGGCAGCAACCTGCAAGCCCTGATCGACAGCTGCCAAGGCCAGGACAGCCCGGTGCGCATCCGTGCGGTGGTTTCCAACCGCGCCGATGCCTACGGCCTGCAACGCGCCACGGCAGCGGGCATCGAAGGTGCCGTGCTTGACCACACCCAGTTCGACGGCCGTGAAGCTTTCGATGCTGCCTTGATGGCGCGCATCGACGGCTTTGCCCCGGACCTGGTGGTGCTGGCCGGCTTCATGCGCATCCTCAGCGGCGGCTTCGTGCGCCACTATCAGGGCCGCCTGCTCAACATCCACCCGTCGTTGCTGCCCAAGTACAAGGGCCTGCATACCCACCGCCGGGCGCTGGAAGCAGGCGACGCCGAGCATGGCTGCAGCGTACACTTCGTGACTGAGGAACTCGATGGCGGCCCACTGGTCGTACAGGCTGTGGTACCGGTGGCGTCTGACGACACCGTCGAAAGCCTGGCCCAACGGGTACACCGTCAGGAACACCTGATCTACCCGCTGGCGGTGCGCTGGTTCGCTGAAGGGCGCTTGCGTCTTGGCGAACAGGGCGCATTACTGGACGGCCAGCCACTGGCGGCCAGCGGTCACTTGATTCGATCCTAGGAGAATTTATGCGTCGCGCCCTGCTCTTGGCTCTCGCCGTGCTCGCCCTGCCCCTCCAGGCAGCTGATCTGAAGCCCTTCTCGGCCAGCTACACCGCCGACTGGAAGCAGCTGCCCATGAGCGGTACCGCCGAGCGCAGCCTGGTCAAAAATGCCAACGGTACCTGGGACCTTAATTTCAAGGCCTCCATGATGATCGCCAGCCTGACCGAGCAAAGCACCCTGCGCCTGGAAAACGACACCCTACTGCCGCAGAAGTATCACTTCGAGCGCGGCGGCCTGGGCAAGGCCAAGAAGGTCGACCTGAACTTCGACTGGAGCGCCAAGAAGGTCACCGGCAGCGACCGTGGCGATGCCGTGAGCCTGCCGCTGAACCGCGGCGTGCTGGACAAGTCGTCCTACCAGCTGGCCCTGCAGCATGACGTGGCCGCCGGCAAGAAGAGCATGACTTACCAGGTGGTTGACGGTGACGAGATCGACACCTACGACTTCCGCGTGCTGGGCACCGAAAAGGTCACAACCAAGACCGGCCAGGTCGATGCGGTCAAGGTCGAGCGTGTGCGTGATCCAAGCCAGAGCAAGCGCATCACCGAGCTGTGGTTCGCCAAGAACTGGGACTACCTGCTGGTGCAACTGCGCCAGGTAGAAACCGATGGCAAGGAATATGTGATCGTGCTGCAAGATGGCACGGTGGATGGCAAGTCGGTGAAGGGTAACTGAGCCAGCGCCGCCTGCTGTACCCGAAGCCCCGCCCAGTGCGGGGCTTTTTCATGCCCGGCCGAAAGCAACCCTTGTGGGAGCGCTCTGGCTTTCATGAAACTTGTTTCATGCCCGTTTTATTTACTTAGCCTGCTAACAAACTCTATAAAGAGGGTGTGCGACACACTGTCGCAGCCATCTGAAGAAGTGGAGTTTACCGATGACTGTCCAAGTAACCGAACGCGACGAATCGAAAATGTCCCACGAAGGCCTGGCCGCTGGCGTGCGGATCTGGGATGTGCACCAACAAGGCCAGCTGGTGGGCATGTTCCATAATGAGCATGAAGCACACCAATACCGTGTAGAGCTGGAAGACCTGGAAAACCAGCGCACCACGCAATGACCCAGTCTTCAAATGGAAAACCCCGCCAAGGCGGGGTTTTTCGTTTTTACCACATCAGATCATCAGGGATCTTGTAGGCCGCGTACGGGTCATCTTCGTCCGCTTCCTCGACATGGGTATTGAGCAACAGGATACGGCTTGGGTCGCGCTCCTGGATTTTCACCGCCGCCTCACGAGGAATGATCTCGTAACCGCCGGCATGGGCGACCACGGCAAGCGCGCCGTTGCTCAGCTTGGTTCGCATCAAGGCGTTGACCGCAATACGCTTGACCTTCTTGTCGTCGACGAAGTTGTAGTAGTCCTCAGTGTTCAGCTTGGGCAGGCGGGTGGCTTCGATCAGTTGCTTGACCTGCGCGGCACGGGCCTTCTGCTCGGCCTTTTCCTGCTGCTGGCGATTCAGCTCCTGGTCGCGCTTGACCTTTTCGGCCATGGCTTCCTTGGCTATGCGCTGCTGGCTGTCGTCGACTTCGACCTGGCCTTTGTGCTCCATGCGCTTCTGTTTCTTTTCAGCTTTGTTGGTCTGCGAGACCTGTTTCTGGTTGACCAGACCGGCTTTGAGCAATTGGTCGCGAAGGGAAAGGCTCATGAATGTTCACTCACTTATGCAACAGCTCAGCCGCAGCTGGGCAGGTTCTTTTCCTGACGTTTGGCCTCACCCCAAAGGGCGTCCAGCTCGTCAAGGTTACAATCTTCAATGGGGCGGCCACTGTCGCGCAATGCCTGTTCGATAAAACGGAAGCGTCGCTCGAACTTGCGATTGGCGCGGCGCAGGGCGTTTTCCGGGTCGTGCTTGAGGTGGCGAGCCAGGTTGACCGCGGCGAACAGCAAGTCACCCACTTCATCTTCCAGGGCATCGGCATCGCCATCAGCCATGGCCTGCAGCACCTCATCCAGCTCTTCACGGACTTTGTCCAGCACCGGCAATGCCGCCGGCCAATCGAAACCGACCGTGGCCGCGCGTTTTTGCAGTTTGGCTGCCCGCGACAGCGCCGGCAAGGCTGCCGGCACGTCGTCGAGCAGCGACAGCTGTTCGGGCTGGGCTTTTTCCGCGCGCTCTTCGGCCTTGATTTCTTCCCAACGCGACTTGACCTGGGCCTCGCTCAAGCTGGGGGTATCCACCGGCGCGTACAGCTCGCCAGTGGGGAATACATGCGGGTGGCGGCGGATGAGCTTGCGGGTGATGCTGTCGACCACGCCCTCGAACTCAAAACGCCCCTCCTCCCGGGCCAGCTGGCTGTAATAGACCACCTGGAACAGCAAGTCGCCCAGCTCACCTTGCAGGTGCTCGAAATCGCCTCGCTCGATGGTGTCAGCGACCTCGTAGGCTTCTTCGATGGTGTGCGGGACAATACTCGCGTAGTTCTGCTTCAGGTCCCATGGGCAGCCGTACTGCGGGTCGCGCAGACGGGCCATGAGGTGCAGCAGGTCTTCGAGGGTGTAGGTCATGTAAACAGGTCCTTCGGCGGTGGCTTCTTCGCGGGCGAACCCGCGAAGCAGGCGACGCAGTCTCAAGGGGTACGATTACGCCGCGTCTCGATGATGTTCGGCAGCTGCGAGATCCGCCCCAGCAGGCGACCCAGCGCGTCCAGGCCTGGAATCTCGATGGTCAGCGACATCAGCGCGGTGTTGTCTTCCTTGTTCGAGCGGGTGTTCACCGCCAATACGTTGATCTTTTCGTTCAACAGCACCTGCGACACGTCGCGCAGCAGGCCCGGGCGGTCGTAGGCACGGATGACGATGTCGACCGGGTAGGTCTGCACCGGGATCGGCCCCCAGCTCACCTGGATCATGCGCTCCGGCTCCTTGCCTGCCAGTTGCAGCACCGAGGCGCAGTCCTGGCGGTGAATGCTCACGCCACGGCCCTGGGTGATGTAGCCGACGATGGCATCGCCCGGCAGCGGCTGGCAGCAACCAGCCATCTGCGTCAGCAGGTTGCCGACACCCTGGATCTGGATGTCGCCACGCTTGCCGGTACGAGGCCCGGTTGGCTTGCGCGGCACCAGCTCGATCTGCTCGATGCGCTCGGGCTCCAGCAACTGCTGGGCGGCATTGACCAGGTGCGCCAGGCGCAGGTCGCCAGCACCGAGCGAGGCGAACATGTCCTCGGCGGTCTTGACGTTGGTCTTCTCGGCCAGGCGTTCGAAGTCCACTTGCGGCAGGCCCAGGCGGCTGAGCTCGCGCTCGAGCAAGGTCTTGCCGGCAGCGACGTTCTGGTCGCGCGCCTGCAGCTTGAACCAGTGGACGATCTTGGCCCGCGCTCGCGAGGTGGTGACGTAGCCCAGGTTGGAGTTCAACCAGTCACGGCTGGGGTTGCCATGCTTGCTGGTGATGATCTCCACCTGCTCGCCGGTTTGCAGGCTGTAGTTCAGCGGCACGATACGGCCGTTGATCTTCGCGCCCCGGCAGTTGTGGCCGATCTCGGTATGCACGCGGTAGGCGAAGTCCAGTGGCGTGGCGCCCTTGGGGAGATCGATGGCGTGGCCGTCGGGGGTGAACACATAGACCCGGTCGGGCTCGATGTCGACCCGCAACTGCTCGGCCAGGCCACCGATGTCGCCCAGCTCTTCATGCCATTCCAGCACCTGACGCAGCCAGGAGATCTTCTCTTCATAGTGGTTGGAGCTGGGCTTGACGTCGGTGCCCTTGTAGCGCCAGTGGGCGCACACCCCAAGCTCGGCTTCTTCGTGCATGCCGTGGGTACGGATCTGCACCTCCAGCACCTTGCCCTCGGGGCCGATTACCGCTGTGTGCAGCGAGCGGTAGCCGTTCTCCTTGGGGTTGGCGATGTAGTCGTCGAACTCCTTGGGAATGTGCCGCCACAAGGTATGCACGATACCCAACGCGGTGTAGCAGTCGCGAATTTCCGGCACCAGCACGCGTACTGCACGCACGTCGTAGATCTGGCTGAATTCCAGGCCTTTGCGCTGCATCTTGCGCCAGATCGAATAGATATGTTTCGCCCGGCCGCTGATGTCGGCGTTCACACCGGTGGCCAGCAGCTCGTTCTGCAGTTGGTTCATCACGTCGCTGATGAAGCGCTCGCGGTCCAACCGGCGCTCGTGCAACAGCTTGGCGATCTGCTTGTACTGGTCGGGTTCGAGGTAGCGGAAGGACAGGTCTTCCAGCTCCCACTTGATGTGGCCGATACCCAGGCGGTGCGCAAGCGGTGCATAGATGTCGAACACCTCACGCGCGACGCGCAGGCGTTTTTCGTCGTCGGCGGCCTTGACCGCACGGATTGCGCAGGTGCGTTCGGCCAGCTTGATCAATGCCACCCGCACGTCGTCGACCATGGCCACGAGCATCTTGCGCAGGTTCTCGACCTGCGCCTGCGAGCCCAGTACCAGCGACTGGCGTGGGCTGAGGCTGGCACTGATGGCGGCCATGCGCAGCACGCCGTCGATCAGCTTGGACACGACCGGGCCAAAACGCTGGCTGACTTCGGCCAGGGTAACTTTGCCCTCGCGCACCGAGCGGTAGATGACCGCTGCCACCAGGGAATCCTGGTCGAGCTTGAGATCGGCGAGAATTTCGGCGATTTCCAGGCCCGCCTGGAAGCTCGACGTACCGTCCGCCCAGGAATGCTTGGCCGGGTTGCCCTTTTTCTCTACTTCATGAGCAAACTCGCAGGCTTCTTTCAGCGCTGCGCGATCCAGTGCCGAATCGACGCTTACCACATGGTCCAACCATGCTTCGAGATTGATACTGCCGTCAGTGTTGACCGGCTGGTGCACTCTCACCTGTACCATCTTTGTTATACCTTTCCATACAGCGCACCACGCGGGTGCGCTGGCGATCACCGTGCGGCCGCCATTCCATGGCAACCGCACCAAGGGGCCAGTCAGCTAGCCCGCTTCGAATAACGCCATGGCCTCGACATGCGCCGTCTGAGGAAACATGTCGAGAATCCCGGCCCTTTTTAACCGGTACCCCTGACCGACCAGCACCTGGGCGTCTCGCGCCAGCGTGGCCGGGTTGCACGATACATAGACCAGCCTGCTGGCCTTGAGGCGGGCGATGCCTTGCACCACCTCGAAAGCACCGTCGCGCGGTGGATCCAAGAGTACCGCAGAAAAGCCCTCGGCGGCCCATCCGGTGCCTGCCAAAGGCTGCGATAAATCGGCCTGAAAAAACCGTGCGTTATGCACATTGTTGTTCCGGGCATTGGCTGCTGCCCGATCGACCATGGCCTGCACACCTTCTACTGCCACCACCTCGCGCGCCTGGCGGGCCAGCGGCAGGGCGAAGTTGCCCAGGCCACAGAACAGGTCCAGCACGCGCTCGTCGGCCTGTGGTGCGAGCCAGGCCAAGGCCTGCTCGATCATGGCCGTGTTGACCTGGGCATTCACTTGCACGAAGTCGCCAGGGCGCCAGGCCAGTTCCAGCTGCCAGGGCGCCAGGGCAAAGCCCAGTTGCGCGGCCGGGTCCACGGGTGCCGGCTCACCTTCGCCTTGCAACCACAGCTGGGCATTGGCCTGCTCGCAGAACGCCTGCAGCCTGGCCAGGTCCTCGGCCGGTAGCGGCGCCACGTGGCGCACCAGCACCGCCTCGGCAGTGCCGCTGAATAGCTCCACATGGCCTAGCGCCTGCGGTTTGTTCAACGAGCGCAGCACCGTCGGCAAGTGACGCAGAATCGACTGCAAGGGCTGTACCAGCACAGCGCAATCATCGATGGCAATGATGTCCTGGCTGGCTTCGGCACGGAAGCCTACCTCCAGTTGACGCGCCTTGATGTCCCAGCGTACGGCCACGCGAGCCCGGCGCCGGTAGCCGAATTCCGGCCCGCTCAAGGGGGCGGCCCATTCCTCGGGCTGCACGCCGGCTACCCGCTGCAGTTGCTCAGCCAGGGTGCGCTGCTTGAGCGCCAGCTGCGCTTGGTGCGGCAGATGCTGCAGGTTGCAGCCACCACAGCGGTCGTAGTAGCGGCACGGCGCCTCACGGCGCTCGGGGCTTGCCTGCAGCAAACGCTCGAGGCGGGCCTCGACCACTTTGCCACGGGCATTGAGCACGCGCGCCTCCACGGCCTCGCCGGCCAGGGCGCCACTGACGAACCAAGTGCGCCCGTCGTGGAACGCGATGCCACGGCCGTCACCGGCCAGGCGCTCGATGTCCAGGCGTTGTTTCTTGCCTACGGGAATCTGGGCGCTGCGGTTGCCGCCGGTCGGCTGGAAGCGCAGGCCACTGTTGGTTTTTTTCTTGGACATTTAGCTCGGGTCAAACAGGCCGGTGGACAGGTAACGGTCGCCACGGTCGCAGATGATCGCGACCATCACGGCATTTTCCACTTCGCGGGACAGGCGCAGCATGGCAGCGACCGCACCACCGGAGGACACACCGCAGAAAATGCCCTCTTCACGGGCAAGGCGACGGGTGGTGTCTTCGGCTTCCTGCTGCGACATGTCGACCACACGGTCGACGCGGGTGGCGTCGAAGATCTTTGGCAGGTACTCCTCGGGCCAGCGGCGGATACCTGGAATGGCCGAGCCTTCCATCGGTTGCAGGCCGATGATCTGCACCGCCGGGTTTTGCTCCTTGAGGTACTGCGAGCAGCCCATGATGGTGCCGGTGGTGCCCATGGAGCTGACGAAATGGGTAATGCTGCCCTGGGTCTGCTGCCAGATCTCGGGCCCGGTGCTGTTGTAGTGGGCAATTGGGTTGTCGCCGTTGGCGAACTGATCGAGCACCAGGCCACGACCTTCGGCCTGCAGCTTCTCGGCCAGGTCGCGGGCGCCTTCCATGCCCTCCTCCTTGGTCACCAGGATCAGCTCGGCGCCATAGGCGGTCATGGCGGCCTTGCGCTCGGCAGTGGAGTTGTCGGGCATGATCAGGATCATCTTGTAGCCCTTGATCGCCGCCGCCATCGCCAGGGCGATGCCGGTGTTACCGGATGTGGCTTCGATCAGGGTGTCGCCAGGCTTGATCTGCCCACGCAGTTCAGCGCGGGTGATCATCGACAGCGCCGGGCGATCCTTCACCGAGCCGGCAGGATTGTTACCTTCGAGCTTGAGCAGGAGGGTGTTGCTGGTTTCACCAGCAATGCGCTGCAGGCGAACCAGGGGCGTATTGCCGACGCAATCGGCGATGGTTGGGTACTGCAAGGTCATGGCGTATTTCACAATCCGGACGGCAGGGGCGCCTATCATACCGGCAAACCCTCCGTGGCCATATCACGCAATCTGTGGTGCATATAGCTACAAGCTATAAGCTGCGACCTGTGCCAGCCTTTTCGCGGGTAAACCCGCGCCCACAGGGATTGGGCTGCCTTCAGGTGAAATGTGGTACCCGCGACGAGGCCGATGCATTTGACGGCAAACGCATCCACAGCCGCAACCCATGCTTGCCATTCTGCGCCCACAAGGTCCCACCCTGGCGCTGGATGGCGCTGCGGGCAATGCTCAGCCCCAGGCCAAAACCACCATCCCCCGGGCGCGAGCCATCCAGCCGCGAGAACGGCGCGAAGATCCGCTCCAGGTCTTCTTCGGCCACCCCGCCGCCCTCATCCTCCAGCCACAACCACCAATAGCTACCCTCACGCTGCCCGCCCAACCGCACGACACCCTCGGCCGGTGAATGGCGGATGGCATTGCGCAGCATGTTCTCCAGCGCCTGGGCCAGGTGGTTGAGGTTGCCCTGCACCCAGCAGTCGGCCGGCACTTCGCAGCGCAAGCGGGCAGGCGACCAGCCGCTTTCATAGCAGGCATTCTCAGCCAGCAGCTCCCAAAGCGCGTGCACTTCGATCGGTTCCAGGTTCATCGGCGCACGTTCGGCGTCCTGCCAGGCCAACTGCAGGGTGCCCTCCACCAGCTGCTGCATGCAGTCCACCTCACGGGTCAGGCGCTCGCGCAGGCGTTGCAGGTCGGTTTCGCCGTCGCAAGCGACCCGCAACCGGCTCAGCGGCGTGCGCATTTCGTGGGACAAGTCGCGCAGCAACTGCTGCTGCATGGCCACCGTGCCCTGTAGCCGCTCGGCCATCTGGTCGAAGGCACGGGCCAGCTCGCCCAGCTCGTCGTGCCGGGCGATGGTGCGCGAGTCCAGGCGTGCCGACAGCTGATCGGCGCGCCAGGCATTGGCCTGCTCGCGCAGCTGGTTCAGCGGCACGATCAACATCCGGTACAGGCCCACGCACAGCAACAAGGTGAACAGACCGGGGATGATGCCGTTGGTGACAATGCGCCACAGCAAGCGGTACTGGTCCGGGTTGAACCGCTGTGGCAGCTCGATCACCAGCATGCCCTGCTCCGGCGCCCCCGGGAAGGGTATGCGCACCCACGGCTGGTCGACGCTGCGCCGGCTCATCGGCCAGTCGACACCGCGCAGGCGGGTCAGCCGCTGCATGATCTGCGGGTTGAGGGTAGCGCTGTCGAGCGGCCGCAGGTTGATGTCGAGCACGCCCACCCAGCCCCGTTCACGCTGATGCATCGCCGCCACCCACTGGTCCAGCCCCGCCCGCCCACCGCTGCGCCAGGCCTGTTCAGCCTCGCCGGCGTAGCCCCGCAATGCCTGCCGGGCCGGCTCCGATAGGAAGGCATTCTGGGTTTCCATGTGCCGGCCCCAGGTGTAACTGAGGCCGATCATCAGCAGGCAGAAACCCACCAGCAAAATGGCGAGTTTCCAGAACAGCGAGTGGCGATCCAGCATGGCTCACTCCGCCTCGCTGGCGCTGAGCACATAACCCTTGCCCCACACGGTGCGTATCTGTCGTTCGTGGTAGCCGATACCCTTGAGCTTGCGACGGATCTGGCTGACGTGCATGTCCAGGCTGCGGTCATGCCGCGAATAGCCGCGCTGCAACACCTGCTGGTACAGAAACGGTTTGCTCAGGACCTCTTCGAGGTTGCGGTTAAGGATGTCCAACAACCGGAACTCGCTGGGGGTCAAGCCTGCCAGATGGCCATCCAGGCGCACATCGCATAGCCCCTCATCGAACTCCAGCTCACCGCAGCCAGCCTGCTCCAATGGAGCTTGATAGCGCCGCTCAAGGGCCACGCGGCGCAGAATCGCCTCGATGCGCACCTGCAACTCGGCCATGCTGAACGGCTTGGGCAGGTAATCGTCGGCCCCTCGCTGAAAGCCGCTGATACGGTCGGCCTCGGCCCCCAGCGCCGACATCAGGATCACCGGTGTGGCGCTACGCTTGCGCAATTGCGCCAGGGCATCCAGGCCATTGAGCCCCGGCAGCAGGATGTCCATGAGCACCACATCGAAGATTTGGCGACCCGCTGTTTCCAAACCCTCCAGGCCATTACGGCACCAGGTGACCTGAAAACCACCCCGTTGCAGCTCTTCGTGCAGATAGGCACCCAGGACCGGGTCGTCCTCGATGGCGAGGATATTGGAGTTGTGAATAGCTACAGGATTCATTGGCAACTGCCATGCATTCTCAATTGCGCAATTATTGAGCATCCACCGCCTGCCAGGCAACCGCCCTGCGACCAATGCCCCGGCAATGCTGCAAATCAGCTACTGAAAGAGGTGCAATGGTGCGGCAGGCGGAGTAACTTCGCGGCTTGACCGTCACCACCTGACGGCTACCAGGCACATCACAGGAGGCGAGTGTGCTCGATCGTTTGGGAATTCGCAGCCGGGTACTGCTGCTGGCACTGCTGCCGGCCGGCTTGATGGCCCTGGTGCTGGGCAGTTACTTCACCTGGCTGCAACAGAACGACCTGCGCACCCAGTTGCTGCAGCGCGGCAAGATGATCGCCGAACAACTGGCGCCACTGGCAGCACCTGCCATGGCCCGGCTTGCGCCTGCGCAACTGGAACGCATTGCCGCACAAACCCTGGAGCAGGCCGATGTGCGCGCCGTCGCCTTCCTGGCCCCGGACCGCACGCGCCTGGCCCACGCCGGCCCGAGCATGCTCAACCTGCCACCCAGCGGCGGGACCGGCACGCAACTGCTGCAGCGCAGTGGCAATGACGCCACCCGCTACCTGATGCCGGTGTTCGGCCACCACCGCGACCTGGCCACCGATGCCGTGCCGGCCGAAGCCGAGCGCCTGCTGGGCTGGGTAGAGATCGAGCTGTCGCACGACGGCACGCTGCTGCGCGGCTACCGCAACCTGTTCACCAGCCTGTTGCTGATCTTCGCCTGCCTGGTCCTCAGCGGCCTGCTGGCGCTGCGCATGAGCCGCACCATCAACGACCCCATCGAACGCATCAAGCACGCGGTCAACCAGCTCAAGGACGGCCACCTCGAAGAACGCCTGCCGGCCATGGGCAGCCATGAGCTGGACGAGCTGGCTCGCGGTATCAACCGCATGGCCGAAACCCTGCAAAACGCCCACGAAGAACTGCAGCACAGCATCGATCAGGCCACCGAGGACGTGCGCCAGAACCTGGAAACCATCGAAATCCAGAACATCGAGCTGGATATGGCGCGCAAGGAAGCCCTTGAAGCCAGCCGTATCAAGTCGGAATTCCTGGCCAACATGAGCCACGAGATCCGTACCCCGCTCAACGGCATCCTCGGCTTCACCCACTTGCTGCAAAAAAGCGAGATGACGCCGCGCCAGCTGGACTACTTGAGCACCATCGAGAAGTCCGCCGACAACCTGCTGGGGATCATCAACGAGATCCTCGACTTCTCCAAGATCGAGGCCGGCAAGCTGGTGCTCGACAGCATTCCGTTCAACCTGCGCGACCTGATCCAGGACACCCTGACCATCCTTGCCCCGGCCGCCCACGCCAAGCAGTTGGAATTGCTCAGCCTGATCTACCGCGACACGCCGTCCTCGCTGATCGGCGACCCGTTGCGGCTCAAGCAGATCCTCACCAACCTGGTCAGCAACGCCATCAAGTTCACCCGCGAAGGCACGATCGTGGTGCGCGCCATGCTCGACGACGAGCACGAAGACCACGCGCAACTGCGCATCAGTGTGCAGGACACCGGCATCGGCCTGTCGCCGCAGGATGTGCGCACACTGTTCCAGGCCTTCAGCCAGGCCGACAACTCGCTGGCCCGGCAGCCGGGTGGCACTGGCCTGGGGCTGGTGATTTCCAAGCGCCTGATCGAGCAGATGGGCGGCGAAATCGGTGTCGACAGCACTCCGGGTGAAGGTTCGCAGTTCTGGATCAGCCTCAACCTGCCCAAGGCTCACGACGATGTCGAGGAGCTTCCGCTGCAGCCACTACTGGGCCGCCGCGCAGCCATTGTCGATGGCCACGAACTGGCGCGCCAGGCGCTGGAGCACCAGCTGGAAGATTGCGGCCTCAGCGTGAGCCTGTTCGCCTCCTACGACCAATTGCTGCATGGGGTGCAGGCCGCCAGCCAAGCCGGCCTGCCGTTCGAGTTCGCCGTGCTCGGGGCCAACCTGGGCAACTTGTCGCCCGAGCAACTGGGCCACTATCACCAGCAGCTTGAGCGTTACCATTGCCAATGCGTGGTGCTGTGCCCGACCACCGAGCAGGCGCTGTACCACCCGTACCTGCCCAACGGCCATGGCCAGTTGCTGTCCAAGCCCACCTGCACCCGCAAGCTGCGGCGCCTATTGCTGGAGCTGGTGCAGCCGCGTCGACCGCTGGCCGAGGTAAACAACGTCAACGGCCAGCGCCAGCCGAAAATACTCTGCGTCGACGACAATGCCGCCAACCTGCTGCTGGTGCAGACCCTGCTCGAAGACCTGGGTGCCGAGGTGCTGGCCGTCGACAATGGTTATGCTGCGGTACAGGCCGTGCAGGATGAGCCGTTCGACCTGGTGCTGATGGACGTGCAGATGCCTGGCATGGACGGCCGCGCCTGCACCGAACAGATCCGCCTGTGGGAAAACACCCAAAGCGGCAACCCGCTGCCGATCGTCGCCCTCACGGCCCATGCCATGGCCAACGAAAAGCGCGCGTTGCTGCACGGCGGCATGGATGACTACCTGACCAAACCGATCAGCGAACGGCAACTGGCCCAGGTGGTGATGAAATGGACCGGCCTGAGCCTCGGTGCACCGCACCAGGCGCAGGCCGAGCTGCCGGCCAACGGCGATGAACTGAAGGTGCTCGACCCGGAAGAGGGCCTGCGCCTGGCCGCTGGCAAGGCAGACCTGGCGGCCGACATGCTGAGCATGCTGCTGGCCTCGCTGGATGCCGACCGCGAAGCCATACGCGCTGCCCGCGAGGCCGATGACCGCGAAGGGCTGATCGAGCAGGTGCACCGCCTGAACGGCGCCTCGCGCTATTGCGGCGTGCCGCAGTTGCGGGCAGCGTGCCAGCGCAGCGAGACGTTGTTGAAGCAGGACAATCCGCAGTCGCAGCAGGCCCTGGATGAACTGGACAGTGCGATCGGCCGGCTGGCTGCGCAGGCGCGGCTGAGCGCCTGAGTGCCTGGCTTGATACAGGCAACCACCACCCCAAGACATGCACCACAAAGGAATCCCCACCATGCGCGCCCTGTTGTTCAGCAGCCAGCACTACGACCAGGAAAGCTTCACCGAGGCTGCCAACGGCACGTCGCTGGAGCTGCATTTCCAGCCCGCCCGCCTGACCCTGGACACCGCCGCACTGGCCGATGGTTATGAGGTAGTGTGCGCCTTCATCAATGACGAACTCGACGCCACGGTGCTGCAGCGCCTGGCCGCAGGTGGCACACGGCTGATCGCCCTGCGCTCGGCCGGCTACAACCACGTAGACCTGGCTGCCGCCCAGCGCCTGGGCCTGGCCGTGGTACGCGTGCCGGCCTACTCGCCACACGCCGTGGCCGAGCACGCCGTGGCGCTGATCCTGGCGCTCAACCGGCGCCTGCACAGAGCCTACAACCGTACCCGCGAAGGTGACTTCACCCTGCACGGGCTAACCGGCTTCGACCTGCACGGCAAAACCGTGGGCGTGGTCGGCACCGGCCAGATCGGCGCCGCCTTCGCCCGCATCATGGCCGGGTTCGGTTGCCAATTGCTGGCCTACGACCCCTACCCCAACCCAGAGCTGCTGGCCCTTGGCGCGCGTTACCTGCCCCTGCCCGAGCTGCTGCGCGAAGCCCGCATCATCAGCCTGCACTGCCCGCTGACCGAACACACCCGCCACCTGATCAATGCGCAAAGCCTGGCCCAGTTGCAGCCCGGCGCCATGCTGGTCAACACCGGTCGCGGCGCGCTGGTAGATACCCCTGCGCTGATTGACGCGCTGAAAAGCGGCCAGCTTGGCTACCTGGGCCTGGACGTCTACGAAGAAGAAGCCCAGCTGTTCTTCGAGGACCGCTCCGACCTGCCACTGCAGGACGATGTGCTGGCCCGCCTGCTGACCTTCCCCAACGTGATCATCACCGCCCACCAGGCCTTCCTCACCCGCGAGGCGCTGGATGCCATTGCCCAGACCACACTGGACAACATCAACCGCTGGGCGGCAGGCAATCCACAGAATCTGGTGATGGGTTAGTGCTAGGATACGCGGCATTTCTGGAGGACCCATGGTCGAGCACGATTTCCGCTACACCCTTTTCAACCCGCAACACACCCTGATCGAGTGCCGGGCCTTGGTGCCGGGCCGCTACCAGGTCACTGGCAACGGCGGCTCGATGCACAAAGGCGACACCCTGCTGGTCACCCTGAAGGGCAGCAAGGACTTGTCCATGCGCCTGACCGTGGAGAGCGTACGCCACCTGATCAACCCACGCGGCCAATGGGTTGCCGTGGCTACTGGCCCGGTGTTCAACGAGCTGGAAATCCTCACCTGGCAGGTCGAGTGCGACAACTGCGACGCCGTGCTGGACTTCGAGTTCGCGGTAGATGCCAAACTGGGCAAGAAAGCCCGCCAGCCTGCCGCCAGCGCGCGCATTGCCGAGCTGGGCTGGGTCAGCCGTGGCGAAAAACACCTGTGCCCCCATTGCCAGGAGAGCGCCGCGTGAAAAACCTGCTGACCGGCGCGCTGATTGCCACCGGCCTGCTCGGCTGCGCCGCCGAACCGTCCAAGCTGCAGCAGGAGCGCAGCTATGTGTTGGAGTGGATTGGCGAACGACCACTGATGGACTACAGCCACCTGACCCTGACCCTGGCCAGCGACGGCCGTGCCTACGGCAACGGCGGCTGCAACCACTGGTTTGCACCGTACACGCTCGATGGCGAGCACCTGAGCTTCGGCAAGGTCGGCAAGACCCGCAAGCTGTGCGCACCGGCGCTGATGGAGCAAGAAAAGCGCTTCCTGCAGGCGCTGGAAACGGTAGAGCGTTGGGACGTATCGCCGGTGGAGCAGATGCGCTTCTGGCCGGCCGAGGGCAAGCCGCTGCGCTTCTGGCCTGAAGAAGGCTGATAATCAATGGGGCCGCTTTGCGGCCCCAACTGCATCAGGCGCCTTTCAGCGCCTTGATCTTGGCTTGCAGCCCTTCCAGCGTCTGCTCGCCCAGCAACTGCTCACGCACCTTGCCCTTGTCATCGATGATGTAGGTCACCGGCAGCGCCTCGCTGCGCGGCAGGTCATAGCGCTCGGCCGGGTCCTGGGCCAGCACGGTGAAACCGATACCCAGGGTTTCAGCGGCCTGCTTCAAGTCCTGCCCCTGCAAACCATCGAAGTTCACCCCCACCACCTTGATGCCATCAGCCGCCCACTGCTTGGCCGCTGCGTTCAGTTCCGGGATCTCGGTACGGCACGGCCCGCACCATTCAGCCCAGTAATTGAGCACCAGCCAGTGCCCTTCGATCTGTTCGGCCTTAACCGTATTACCGTGTTGGTCCACGCCATAATCGGCACCGCAACCACCGAGCAACAGGCTCGCGGTGATGGCCAGTACTGCTGCCAGACGCCTTGCCATGGGTCAATCCTTCTCGAGTTTTAAAGCAAATTGGTCAGTCGCTGCGGTTAGAATAGCCGCCACACCCAGCTGGATGCGACCCGACATGACTGACCTCACGCTCTATCATAACCCGCGCTGCTCGAAATCCCGCGGCGCGCTGGAACTGCTCGAAGCCCGCGGCCTGGCACCGACCATCGTGCGCTACCTCGAAACCCCGCCCGACGCAGCCACCCTCAAGGCCCTGCTCGGCAAGCTGGGCATCGCCCCACGCCAATTGCTGCGTACCGGCGAGGACGAATACAAAGCGCTCAACCTGGCCGACCCGGCACTGACCGACGCGCAACTGATCGAAGCCATGGCCCAGCACCCCAAGCTGATCGAACGGCCGATTCTGGTCGCCGGTGACAAGGCCGTGGTCGGTCGCCCACCGGAAAAAGTGCTGGAGATCCTGCCGTGAGCGTGCCCTACATCCTGGTGCTGTATTACAGCCGCCATGGTTCCACCAGCGAAATGGCCCGGCACATCGCTCGCGGCATCGAGCTGGCCGGCATGGAGGCACGCTTGCGCACGGTGCCGGCGATTTCCACCGAATGCGAAGCGGTGGCCCCGGATATCCCAACCAGTGGCGCGCTGTACGCCACCCTCGACGACCTGCGCCATTGCGCCGGCCTTGTACTGGGCAGCCCGACCCGCTTCGGCAACATGGCGGCGCCGCTGAAGTACTTCCTGGATGGCACCAGCAGCCTGTGGCTGGGCGGTGAGCTGGTCGGCAAGCCAGCGGGCGTGTTCACCTCCACCGCCAGCCTGCACGGCGGCCAGGAAACCACCCTGCTGTCGATGATGCTGCCACTGATGCACCACGGCATGCTGGTAATGGGGCTGCCCTACAGCGAGTCGGCGCTGCTCGAAACCCGTGGTGGCGGCACCCCTTACGGCGCCAGCCACCACGCCGGTGCCGATGGCAAACGTGAACTCGACCAACACGAGATTGCCCTGTGCCGCGCCTTGGGCCAACGCCTGGCGACCACGGCCAAGGCCCTGGAGGCCGCGCGTGGCTAAAAAGCCCAAGGTGTTGCCGCCGCTGGAATGGCTGGCACCTCGCCTGCGCCTGACGCGGGCGTTGAGCCTGGCGTTCTTCTTCGGCCTGATCGCCCTGCTGGTGGTGAACAACCTGTGGTTCGCCAACCTGCATGGTGCGCGGGTCGAGGTGATCCTGGCGATCGAACTGGTGCCGTTGCTGTTGCTGCTGCCAGGCATGCTGACAGGCAGCGCCCGGGCACATGCCTGGACCTGCTTCGTGGTGAATATCTATTTCATCAAGGGCGTGCTGGCGGCATTCGACCCGGCGCGAGCGGTATTTGGCTGGGTTGAAGTGCTGGTGAGCCTGGGGCTGTTCATTGCCGGGCTGCTCTATGTGCGCTGGAAGTTCCAGCATGAGCGGCGCCTGGCGGGCGAAGGCAGTTAGACGCTTCGCGGGCTTGCCCGCGAAGAAACCAACACACCCGTCAATGGTTGACGGTATGCGCCAGCATCACCGACAACTGGCACAGCGGCCGACCGCTCTCTGCGTGCCACTGGTTGAATGCCTGCTGCACCAAGGCCAGGTCACGCTGGCTGGTCGGTTGCTTGTCTATCACCTTCTGCGCGATCAACGCCGCCGCCATGTCATCGGTAGGGATGAAGGTGTCCTTGCCAACCATGCGCAGAAAACGCGGCGCCGACAACCCGCCCAACTGGTTGCCATGCTTGGCCAGGTACTTCCACAAGCCGACGATATCGGTCACCGGCCAGTCGGCGATGAACGCGCCGAAACTGCCCTTTTCCTTGGCCACGTCGAGAATCATCTGCGCATTGCGCGGCACGCTCTTGAGCTTGCCCAGGTGGCGGATGATGCGCTCGTCATGCATCAGCCGCTCCAGGTGCTCGGCGCCCATCAGCACTACCTTTTCCGGGTCGAAGCCGAAGAACACCTGCTCGAACGCCGGCCACTTGGCATCTACCAGGCTGTGCTTGAGCCCGGCGCGGAACACGCGCAAAGCCAGGGTCGACAGGTAGCGGTCGTCACTGATGTCGCGCAATTGCGCCGGGGTGCGCGGCTGCGGCAGAAAGGCCTCCAAGGCCTGGGCCGAGCCAAAGCGGTTCAGGCAGTACTCGTGCAGCCACTGGTAATCGCGCATAGGCTCAGATGTTCAGCACATCGAGAAAACGCGGGGTGGCGTTTTCGTCGATCTTCAGGCTGGTGAAATCGAACAGGTTGCGGTCGGCCAGTTGCGATGGCGCCACGTTCTGTAGCGCCCGGAAGATACTCTCGGTACGGCCCGGGTGCTTGCGCTCCCACTCCACCAGCATGTCCTTGACCACCTGGCGCTGCAGGTTTTCCTGCGAGCCGCACAGGTTGCACGGGATGATCGGGAATTCCTTCATGTCCGAGTAAGCCTGGATGTCCTTCTCGCTGCAGTAGGCCAGCGGCCGGATCACCACGTTGCGGCCGTCGTCGGCGCGCAGCTTCGGCGGCATGCCCTTGAGCGCGCCGTTGAAGAACATGTTGAGGAAGAAGGTTTCGACGATGTCGTCGCGGTGGTGCCCCAACGCCATCTTGGTCGCGCCGATTTCGTCGGCGAAGGTGTACAGGGTGCCACGGCGCAGGCGCGAACACAGCGAGCAGGTGGTCTTGCCCTCGGGCACCAGCTCCTTGACTACCGAGTAGGTATCCTTCTCGACGATGTGGTACTCGACGCCCAGCTCCTTGAGGTAGGCCGGCAGCACATGCTCGGGGAAGCCCGGCTGCTTCTGGTCCATGTTCACCGCGACGATCTCGAACTTGATCGGCGCCACCTTCTGCAGGTGCAACAGAACGTCGAGCATGGTGTAGCTGTCCTTGCCGCCGGACAGGCAGACCATGACCTTGTCGCCATCCTCGATCATGTTGTAGTCGGTGATGGCTTCGCCGGCGAGACGACGCAGGCGTTTTTGCAGTTTGTTCTGGTTGACCGAGAGGGTGCCCATAGCGCTTGGATCCGCGAGGTGTGACAAAAGCCGGCTATTTTACGCACAAACGCGGCATCGCTGTAGGCATTCCGATAAAGACTTCAATGTAATCAACAGCACGCCTTACAGCGCAATTTGCTCTAAAAAGCACGGTTTGTGCCGGTAACCGCTTCCTATACTGCGACATAAGGCCACATTACCGCTTGCATCGGTGTTCGGGCCTCGGGCCGCTTGCGCTCCATCTGGGGGGCGTTTGGCAACATTGAGAGGAGTGATCGGCATGATTCATCACGTTGTGGGGCTGTTTACCCATCCCGATCAGGAATGGCGGGAAATTCGTGGCGAAGAAGAAACCATCAGCCACATGTACCTGACGCACACCCTGATCCTGGCGGCAATCCCTGCCATTTCAGCCTTTATTGGCACAACCCAGGTGGGCTGGGTGATCGGCGACCGGCCGGCAGTGATGCTGACCATGGAAAGCGCCATCTGGATGAGCATCATGTCGTACCTGGCCATGCTCGCCGGGGTGGCGGTAATGGGCGCGTTCATCCATTGGATGGCTCGCACCTACGACGCCAACCCCTCCATGGCGCAGTGCATCGCCTTTGCCACCTACACTGCCACCCCCTTGTTCATCGGTGGCCTCGCGGCACTGTACCCGCACCTGTGGCTGGGCATGCTGATCGGCACTGCCGCCATCTGCTACACGGTGTATTTGCTGTATGTCGGCTTGCCGACGTTCATGAACATACCGTCCGACGAAGGCTTCCTGTTCTCCAGCTCGGTGCTGGCGGTGGGCCTTGTGGTATTGGTGGCGATCATGGCCGCCACGGTGATTATCTGGGGACTGGGCGTGGGGCCCGTCTACACCAACTAGAACAGACTCAACCAACACTAGGGCATCAACCAGGGGCCGCCGCAAGGCGGCCTCTGGCTGTGCGCTGACCGGTGGCTCGGCAGGCCGCCGATGCTTGCGGCATAATGCCCGGTCAGGAGAACCGCCCCACCATGCCCGAGCTGCTCAAAGAACGCGTCGAAACCTGTTACCAGCAAGCCGAAACCTTTTTCAAACGCCCCTTCCCGCGCCCGGAAGTCAGCTTCAAGCTGCGCGGGCAGAAAGCCGGTGTCGCCCACCTGCACGAAAACCTGCTGCGCTTCAACCTGCAGCTCTACCGTGAAAACCAGGAAGACTTCCTGCGCCAGACCGTGGCCCATGAAGTGGCGCATCTGGTGGCCCACCAACTGTTCGGCGATAGCATCCAGGCCCATGGCGAGGAGTGGCAACTGATCATGCGTGGGGTGTACGAGCTGCCACCCAACCGCTGCCACAACTATGAGGTGCAACGGCGCGCAACGACCCGCTACATCTACCGCTGCCCGTGCCCGCAGGGTGATTTCCCATTTACCGCGCAGCGGCACAAGCTGGTGCGCCAGGGGCGGCGCTACCTGTGCAAGCGGTGCCGGGCGATTCTGGTGTACAGCGGCGAGACGCGCGTCGAATAGGCACACCGACCGCCCCACAAACAGCGCATTTCTCAGAAGCAATAAAAAAGGCGACCCCAGGGTCGCCTTCTTGTACCAGCCTGCGCCTTACTTCTCGACGAAGGCTCGTTCGATCAGGTAATCACCCGGCTCGCGCATGCGGGCAGAGACTTTCAAGCCGAAGCTGTCCAGCACTTCGCTGGTCTCGTCGAGCATGCTCGGGCTGCCGCAGATCATCGCGCGGTCGTCCTGCGGATTGATCGGTGGCAGGCCGATGTCGCTGAACAGCTTGCCGCTGCGCATCAGGTCGGTCAGGCGGCCCTGGTTTTCGAACGGCTCGCGGGTCACGGTCGGGTAGTAGATCAGCTTTTCGCGGACCGACTCACCGAAGAACTCGTTCTGCGGCAGGTGCTCGGTGATGAACTCGCGGTAGGCCACTTCGTTCACGTAGCGCACGCCGTGCACCAGGATGACTTTTTCGAAGCGCTCGTAGGTTTCCGGGTCCTGGATGACGCTCATGAACGGCGCCAGGCCAGTACCGGTGCTCAGCAGGTACAGGTGCTTGCCTGGGTTCAGGTCGTCGAGCACCAGGGTACCGGTAGGCTTCTTGCTGATGATGATCTCATCGCCTTCCTTCAGGTGCTGCAACTGCGAGGTCAGCGGGCCGTCCGGCACCTTGATGCTGAAGAATTCCAGGTGCTCTTCCCAGTTTGGCGAGGCGATGGAATAGGCACGCATGAGCGGGCGGCCGCTTTCCTGCTGCAGGCCGATCATCACGAACTGACCGTTCTCGAAGCGCAGCCCCGGGTCGCGGGTGCACTTGAAGCTGAACAGGGTGTCGTTCCAGTGGTGCACACTGAGGACACGTTCGTGGTTCATGTTGCTCATCGATGGGGCTCCTGAAGAAAAACGCGGCGCGCAAAACGCGCAGTTGCGCGATAGTTTAGGGGCAGCGACAATATCTGTTAACTGGATTATCAAGATATGTGTTATCGGTTATATCGATATGCGATTCACACTTCGTCAACTGCAAGTCTTCGTCGCCGTCGCTCAGCACCAAAGCGTCTCTCGGGCCGCTAGCCTGCTGTCGCTGTCGCAGTCGGCCGCCAGCACCTCCATCACCGAGCTGGAGCGGCAATCGAGCTGCCAACTGTTCGACCGTGCCGGCAAACGCCTGGCCCTCAATGCCCTGGGCCATCAACTGCTGCCACAAGCGGTGGCCCTGCTCGACCAGGCCAAGGAAATCGAAGACCTGCTCAACGGCAAGTCCGGTTTCGGTTCGCTGGCGGTCGGCGCCACGCTGACCATCGGCAACTACCTGGCCACCCTGCTGATTGGCAGCTTCATGCAGACCCACCCGGAAAGCCAGGTAAAGCTGCACGTACAGAACACTGTGCATATCGTGCAACAGGTAGCGCACTACGAAATTGATCTGGGTCTAATCGAAGGCGACTGCAACCACCCGGACCTGGAAGTGCAGCCGTGGGTCGAGGACGAACTGGTGGTGTTCTGCGCGCCGCAGCATCCGCTGGCCAAGCTGGGCCGTGCCGATATAGACAACCTTTCGCAAGAGGCGTGGATCCTGCGCGAGCAAGGCTCAGGCACACGCCTGACCTTCGACCAGGCCATGCGCCATCACCGCGCCAACCTCAATATCCGCCTGGAGCTGGAGCACACCGAAGCGATCAAGCGCGCAGTGGAGTCGGGCCTGGGTATCGGTTGCATTTCACGCCTGGCCCTGCGTGACGCCTTCCGCCGTGGCAGCCTGGTACCCGTGGAAACCCCGGAACTGGACCTGATGCGCCAGT
This sequence comes from Pseudomonas sp. NBRC 111132, assembly GCF_001320565.1. Classification (NCBI taxonomy): domain Bacteria; kingdom Pseudomonadati; phylum Pseudomonadota; class Gammaproteobacteria; order Pseudomonadales; family Pseudomonadaceae; genus Pseudomonas; species Pseudomonas sp. NBRC 111132. The sequence goes on along the minus strand of NZ_BCBI01000061.1, from coordinate 11,198 downwards.
TCTACTTCATCTGGCACAAACAGAAATACCAGACGTCGGCCATGCGTGAGTTTCTCGAGCTATGCCGCAACTTCACTGCGGGCTTTACCCGCAGTGACGAAATCGTGTTGCCGCCAATCGCTTAAAGCAGGATCACGCCCCACACCAGCGCCACCATGGTCAGTGCCACCAGTTGTGCAGCGCTGCCCATGTCCTTGGCATTTTTCGACAGTGGGTGGCGCTCCAGCGAAATGCGGTCGATGGCCGCCTCTACCGCCGAATTGAACAGCTCGACGATCAGCCCCAGCAGGCACACCGCGATCATGATTGCCCGCTCGGCACGGCTGACCGGCAGCCAGAAGGCTATCGGGATCAGCAGCACGTTGAGCAGCACCAGCTGGCGGAATGCGGCCTCGCCCTTGAAGGCGGCGCGCAGGCCGTCCAGCGAGTAGCCGGCGGCGTTGAAGATGCGTTTGAGGCCGGTCTGGCCTTTGAATGGCGATGTCATGTGAGTCACTTCACAACAGAAAGGCCAGCAGACTAGACCGGCTTGGGTCAAAAAAGCGTGAAGCCACGCGCAGTCAGTTGCTGGCAACCGATTCAAGTTGTTGCAGCAGCAGCGCGGCCTGGGTCCGGGTACGCACTCCCAGCTTGCGGAAGATCGCGGTAACGTGGGCCTTGATGGTCGCTTCCGACACGCTCAGCTCATAGGCGATCTGCTTGTTCAGCAGGCCTTCGCAGACCATGGTCAGTACGCGGAACTGCTGCGGCGTGAGGCTGGCCAAGCCCTCGCTGGCGGCCTTGGCCTCGGCCGATACATCCACCTTCTCGAACGCCTGCGGCGGCCACCAGACCTCGCCATCGAGCACCTTGCGCACCGCATCCTGGATCACTTCCAGGGGGCTGGACTTGGGAATGAAACCACTGGCGCCAAACTCGCGGGACTTGACCACCACGGCGGCCTCTTCCTGCGCCGAAACCATTACCACGGGGATCTGCGGGTATTGCCCACGCAACAGCACCAGCCCGGAAAAACCGTAGGCACCCGGCATGTTCAAGTCCAGCAGCACCAGGTCCCAGTCGGCTTTTTCGCTCAGGCGGGTTTCCAGTTCGGCAATGCTCGCAACTTCGACCAGGCGTACATCCGGGCCCAGGCCAAGGGTAACGGCCTGGCGCAGGGCACCACGGAACAATGGGTGGTCATCGGCAATCAGGATTTCGTAAGTGGCCATCGATCTAAGGATCCTGTTCTGTGCCAGGCGCTTGGGGGTAAAGGAGGCGCCCGGCGGGGAATCGGCGCCAAGGATGCCGAGCACGGTCAAGGGTGGTCAAGCCAATCGCCCTGCCGTCTCGCCCACCCTGGCTGCCAGCTCCGTCATTATGAACCAAAGCAGGGGTTGTGCCCCTTGGACTATAGGAAGGTATGCAAACGTTGGTGGGTGTCGTCCTGCTCGTCCAGCGGCAGGCGCTGCTTGCCGCTCAGGTAATGCAGGCTGAACACATCCAGGTACGCATCCAGCGCCTGGGAGGCCTGGCTGTCGCCGGCCAGGTCCAGGCACATGGCCGCGACTTCCGCCGTGCAGAAATGATCGTCGCGCTTGGAGCGACGCAAGCGGTAGCGCGACATCTGTTCGGCCTGCAGGCTCAACACCGGAAAACGGTCCAGGTACGGGCTTTTGCGGAACATCTTGCGTGCTTCGGTCCAGGTGGCATCCAACAGGATGAACAGCGGGCGCTTGCCCGGCTCGCGCACCACCTCGCTGACCACCCGCTCCTGAGCAACGAACTCGCCCGGGAAAACGATATAGGGCTGCCAGCGCGGGTCGTCGAGCAAGGCCAGCAGGCGCTCGTCAACCGAGGTGCGCAACCAGCCGAAGGCCGAGGTGTCTTCGATCAGGTCGGCAATCAGCCAGCCGGTATTGGTGGGCTTCAGCGGCTCGGTGTCATGCATCAGCAGGCATACACCGGCGTCAGCCTGCACCCGGGGCTTCCAGGCACACAGGCAATGGGTAGCGATGACCCGGCAATCCGGGCAACGCTCTGCTCGCGAGCCACGGGCGATGAAAGGCTTGTTGCTGCGGGCCAGGCGTTCGGCGCGCAGGCGCGCTACCGCATGGCTCATGCCGGCAGGCCTCTGGACAGGTTGGAAATGGGCACAAGGATGACTCGGAGAAAACAAGGGTGCCAGTCTACCAGAACAGGGGGCAATTGCTGTGCAGGCGGCAAGGTGGCCCTTATAATCGGGGTTTTATCGCGCCCGGTAGTCACCACCGCGCGATTTCACGGAACGCCGTCGACCCGCGCATGTCAAAGCGCCAGTCATCGAACCAGGAGAGATTCATGCTGCGCCTTATCGCCCCCGCCCTGAGCCTGTTGCTCGCCCTGCCTCTGGCAGCCCAGGCGGCTTCCAAGCAGGATTACGACCTGAACAAGATGCTGGAGAAGGTTGCCAAAGAGAGCAGCGTCGGCACCCCGCGTGCAATCAACGAGGACATCCTCGATCAGGGTTACACCGTTGAAGGCAAGGCGCTGGTCAACCACCTGAGCGTGCGCCAGAGCCACGCTGAACGCATGCAGGCCAACCCTGCACAGGTGCGTAGCCAACTGGGCGACAGCGTCTGCCGCAATAGCGGTTTTCGCAACCTGATGTCCAAGGGCGCGGTGATGGTCTACCGTTTCACGGTCTACAAGACCAACCAGCCGATCATGGACCAGGCCTTCGACAGTGCCAGTTGCGTTGCCGGCAACAAGAAGAAGTAAAGGCAGCCCTCCCAGCTATACCTTCTCGTCCTCGCGGGCACTCCAGTGCCCTTCGGCGGCGTCGGCGCGCATCTCGGCCAGTAACGCCTGCAAATAGCGCGACTGACACTCCAGCCCCGCCAACCTGCGGCGGCACTCGGCCTCAAGGCTCAGGTGATGCACCTGGGCCGCGTTCTCCAGCTGCTGAAAGAGCTGCCGGTCCACCTCGATGATCAAGCGATGCATACCGCCACCTCCTGCATCGATACGTTTCGCCCTACCAGTTAACCAAACCCATGCGGCCGGTGGCCGCATGCCGACGGGCGGCGGTGGCAAACAGCCCGGCACAATCGGTCGCGAGGGTCTAGATTGAGGTCAGAGGTATTGGTGCAGAAGGAGACGTTGCATGCCTTACCAATCGAATGAACTGCTGTTCAGCCACTTCCGTGACAACAACATCGACTTGAACCACATCGACGCACAACTGCAACTGGTTGCACCCGACAGCCCCAACCTGCCGCTGTACCGCGACATGATGCTGACCATCCTGCGCATGGCCCACGACGACAGCGACCGCTGGAACGCCAAGATTACCCTGCAGGCCCTGCGCGAGCTGGACCACTCGTTCCGCACCCTGCAGCGCTACAAAGGCCGACGCAAGGTGACCGTGTTCGGTTCGGCGCGCACCCCGCTGGAACACCCCATGTACGCCCTGGCCCGCGAGCTGGGTGCCACCCTGGCGCGCTCCGACTTGATGGTCATCACCGGCGCCGGCGGCGGTATCATGGCCGCCGCTCACGAGGGTGCCGGCAGTGCCCACAGCCTGGGCTTCAATATCACCCTGCCCTTCGAACAACATGCCAACCCCACGGTGGATGGCACCGACAAACTGCTGCCGTTCCATTTCTTCTTCATCCGCAAACTGTTCTTCGTCAAGGAAGCCGACGCATTGGTATTGTGCCCCGGCGGCTTCGGCACGCTTGATGAAGCATTGGAGGTCCTGACCCTGATCCAGACTGGCAAGAGCCCGCTGGTACCGGTGGTACTGCTGGACTCGCCAGGCGGTAGCTTCTGGCGCGACTGCCTGGACTTCATCAGTCGCCAGTTGGAAGAAAACCGCTACATCCTGCCCAGCGACCTGAAGCTGGTGCGCCTGGTGCACAGTGCCGATGAGGCGGTGGAGGAAATCAACCAGTTCTACAGCAACTACCATTCCAGCCGCTGGCTCAAGAGCCAGTTCGTTATCCGCATGCATCACCCGCTCAGCGAGGCCGCGCTGTATGACATCCAAGAAGGCTTTGCCGACTTGCGCCTGAGTGGCAAGTATCACCAGCAAGCTGATAGCAGTGCCGAACATGAAGTAGGCAATTTCAGTCACCTGACGCGCCTGTCATTCGCCTTCAATGGGCGGGACCAGGGCAGGCTGCGCGAGTTGGTGGATTTCATCAACTTGCCCGAGAACTGGGCCAAGCCGCAACCCATGCATACCACGCAGCGGGCCAGGGAGGCGTTGAAGGTCAGCTCATAGGTGTTGGCTGCATGGGGGCTGCAAAGCGCCCCCAGCCTTTCAGCAATGCTCAGTAATCGTCGAGATCACGCCCACTGAGCAGGCGGCCGATCATGTCCATGGGGAACCCACGGTAAGCCAAAAACCGGGTCTGCTGGGCACGGCTGCGCGGGTCTTGCGGGCGCTGCCCGGCAAACTTGCGCTGCCATACGTCATGCATACGCTCGCGCCAATCCACTTCGCTCTCGCGCAATGCCTGCTCGATATCAGCACGCGCCAAGCCACGCTGCCCCAGCTCCTCACGAATACGCGAAGGACCGTAGCCAGAGCCTGAACGATAGCGGATGAAGCTTTCGAGGTAACGGGCTTCACTCAGCAGCCCTTCTTCGGCGAGCCGGTCGAGCTCAGGCTCTATCAACTCGTCCGAAGCGCCGCGCTGACGCAACTTGCGCGTCAGCTCGACGCGACCGTGCTCACGTCGCGCGAGCAGGTCCATGGCTGTCCGCCGGATGGCGACGGGGGTGTCGAGTACGGCGGACATATTGGCTATCTACCGCGCAATCAATAACCGGCTTCGGCGTCAGCCACATCGTCGGCACTGGCATCAACGGCGGCAGCCTTGCCGGCTTCAGCGGCAGCACCGGCTTTCAACAGCTTTTCACGGATCTGCTTCTCGATCTCGGCACCAATAGCCGGGTTTTCTGCCAGATACTTGGCAGCGTTGGCTTTGCCTTGACCGATCTTGTTGCCCTGGTAGGCATACCAGGCACCGGATTTCTCGACCAGGCCCTGAGACACACCCAGGTCAATGATCTCGCCGTTACGGTAGATACCTTTGCCGTAAAGAATCTGGAACTCGGCTTGACGGAACGGAGGCGATACCTTGTTCTTGACGATCTTGACGCGGGTTTCGCTACCGACCACTTCATCGCCTTCCTTGACCGCACCGGTACGACGGATGTCCAGACGCACCGAGGCGTAGAACTTCAGGGCGTTACCACCAGTGGTGGTTTCCGGGCTGCCGAACATCACGCCGATCTTCATACGGATCTGGTTGATGAAGATAACCAGGCAGTTGGCGTTCTTGATGTTACCGGTGATCTTGCGCAGCGCCTGGGACATCAGGCGAGCCTGCAGGCCGACGTGCATGTCACCCATCTCGCCTTCGATCTCGGCCTTCGGCACCAACGCGGCCACGGAGTCGACGATGATCACGTCAACGGCGTTGGAGCGCACCAGCATGTCGGTGATTTCCAGGGCCTGTTCGCCGGTGTCCGGCTGCGAAACCAGCAGGTCGTCGACGTTGACGCCCAGCTTGCCGGCGTACTCAGGGTCGAGGGCGTGTTCGGCGTCGACGAAGGCGCAGGTGGCACCGTTTTTCTGAGCTTCGGCGATGACCGATAGGGTCAGCGTGGTCTTGCCCGACGATTCCGGGCCGTAGATCTCGACGATACGGCCTTTTGGCAGGCCGCCGATGCCAAGGGCGATGTCCAGGCCCAGCGAGCCGGTGGAGATGGCCGGAATGCCTTGACGCTCCTGGTCACCCATGCGCATGACCGCGCCTTTACCGAATTGACGTTCGATCTGACCCAGGGCCGCAGCCAAGGCGCGCTTCTTGTTGTCGTCCATTGAAATCCTCACGTGTTCGACTTGGCCCTGACGGCCGGAATACCTGTATAAGTAGCCAGTATTATTCCACAGGCCGGCGCCCGCGCAAACCCCTGTCGTCGATTTACTCGGCACCAAGCTGTAACAAGCCGTCTAACGCGGCGATCACCGTCTGTCGGCGCACCGCTTCGCGGTCACCGTCAAACTGGCGGCGCTCGCTGAACACCCGGTTGCCATCGCCCCAGGCCAGCCACACGGTACCTACCGGTTTGGCTGGCGAGCCGCCGTCAGGCCCGGCCACCCCGCTCACCGCCACGGCAAAGCGCGCCCCGCTGGCAACCTGGGCCCCGCGGACCATGGCTTCGACGACTTCCTGGCTGACCGCGCCTACCTGGCCGAAGAACACCTCGGGCACACTCAACAGACGGGTTTTCTGGGCGTTGGAGTAGGTCACGTAGCCAACCTCGAACCAGGCCGAGCTGCCAGGTACGCGGGTAATGGCTTCGGCAATGCCACCGCCAGTGCAGGATTCGGCGGTGGTCACCTGCGCATTGAAACGGCGCAGGTGTTCACCCAGGCGGGTAGCAAGCGTGGTGATCGGGTCCATGTCGGGGCTCCTTGTAAACGGCCCTCTACCCTATCACCCCGCGTCGGGCCCTGGCTCAGGAAACCTACAGGCTGTCCCGGGCAATTTCGCTGAACGCACGCTCGTCGCGCCGACCGAGGCGCGGCAGCCCTTCAGGCCACTCCTCGCGCCAGTCGAAGCCGTCCAGCTTGCGCATGTCTTCGATTGCCGAACGCCACCAGATCACTTTGCACGCGCGCTGGTAGTCATCATTACTCATCACGCTGCCGTACAGCAGCTTGCGGCCGATGCCCCGCAGCTCGCGCGGCACCCGCTTCAGGCTCCACTTCACCGACAACCGCGCCAGCCACGAAGGCACAGGACGATACGCCGGCACCTTGAGGGCCAGGCTTGGCATCTGCGGATGGAAGCCCTCGCCGTGCTTGGCGAAGAAGATTTCCAGGATGGCATGCACGTACTGTTTCATCGCGAAGTAGTGGCTGATCACCCCACGCGCTTCGTTGACCTGCGCCCCGTGCAATTCGAAGGAAAAGGCGATCTGTTCGATGGTGTGCAGGTCACCGGTGTAGGGCGTCCAGGCATCGATGCGTGGGATGGCGCGCTCGGCAATGCCGACATTGCAGCGGGTGAAACCCATGACGCCGCTGTTGCAGAGCCGCAAATCATCGGCCGGCGCATTTCCAGCCTCGGCCAGCCCGGCGCTGAAGCGAAGGTAGTCACTGCTGCGCGACGCCTCGGCCCAGCTCGTCTCCACTTCATCGACCAGGAACTGGCCGGCATCGACCTGGCTGAACAGCTTCAACGGCGATTGCAGGAACACCGTATCGGTATCGATGAACACGGTCTTGTCCGCCCACTGCCCGGCCTGGGCAATGGCGCAGGCCTTGCGCCGGTGGGTGTAGCCGCCGTCGCCGGTCCAGGCCTGCAAGGTCTGCTCGTCCAGCGTGATCACTTCCACCGGCCAGCCAGCAAAAGCCTGTGGCTGATCGGTAAGTACACGGATCACTGGCAGCTCAGCCGGTTTGCAACGCGCCATGGCGGTGAGGATGCTGAGTTTGGCCTCCAGCTGATAGATCCGGCGCTCGCCATAAAGGAGGTAGATCAGCTGTTGCTTTACATAGGGGACTGGGCTGGACACATTCATCGTACGGGTCACGGCTAGAGGCGTTTGTCGAGGGCCGCGCATTCTAGAGGTTAACGCCGCACGGCTCCACCTTTGCCGCCAGGCTGCGCGAACATGCCCCAATGCCTGCGCCTGCATCTCGCTGAAAAAGCCTGTACCATTGCCGGTTTACCCTTGCCAACCAGATCACCCGCTGTAAGGCCCTGAATGTCAGATCTTTCCGCACACACACCGATGATGCAGCAGTAGTGTCAGAAGAGAACGTCAGGCCGCGCCGTTAGCGGCCTGCGAGTGGCATCTGTCTAATACGGTTCGGCCAGTTTCAACGACTTTCACCCAGTAAAACCGAGAAGCTTTCGGGCAGTTTTAGACAGCCTCAACACCCCCATCCAGGCGTTCTGCCTACGACGATCCGTCCAGGCTCGTCCCAATCCAACCTACTAGCAATGTCGCATCTGAACAGGCCGATGTGGAACGCCTCATCGAGCTCCATCAACCCCCAGGCCCTTGCAGCTTCGGACAGTTCCAGCATATCGACTAGGTCCTCGGAGCTTACCTCGCGACGACGATGGGCGGCATATGCCATTTCATCTAGCACGGCCGCGCGTCCGTCGGGATCGGTGACTAAGGCGAATTGGTCGTTCAGTTCATCCAGCCAAGCCTGCGGTATCCCGGCCATCATTCTGCCCTGCACCACCACGACTGCGCGTACAACGCGCCGTCGACCTCTTCTACCCCGTTGATGTTGATGCCGAGCTGGGCCATACCGTTGACCTTGGCGTCATGCAGGCGCGGGATGATGTCGGGCCCGGGGGTTGGGTTAAACACCCAGGCCTGCGTCGACACTCGACCCAAAGGCTCGCTGTGGTGGTCGCCGATGTGGATGTCGGCACGTAGGGGCTGGATCTTCCCGAGCTGATTCGAAGGGATGGCCATACCCTTCACGCGGCGGCGAACGAGGAGAAAGTACATAGCGGCACCAATACTGTATATCGATACAGTATCGTATATAGCGTGTGGCCCTGTGGCAATTGCCGATCAGCGCCCCATCGCACCATCCTGCCACTACACTCGAGCTTGCCACACAGGCATTTCCATTCAGAAAAGTTGCCCAAGTTCAGATGGCGCCCAGTTCATGATCACCAGCTCACCGGTCACATCGGCCTGGCCATGCCGCTGGTTCGCGGTGGTGTACCTGATATCCAGCCGCTCGAAGTGGAACCCGTCAAAGGCTGCTCGAATGTCAGGATGGTCGTTGATGCTGACCATCACCTTGCCTTTGCAGGTGCGCATGAAGTCGGCCATGCGCTCATATTGTTCGAACGGGAAATCTACCCCGTAGCCTGCGGTCTGCCAGTAAGGCGGGTCCATGTAGAAAAACGTGTGCGCTCGGTCGTAGCGCTGAGCGCAGTCGAGCCATGACAGGTTCTCGACGTAGGTGCCGGCCAGCCGCTGCCAGGCGGCGGACAGGTTCTCTTCGATGCGCAGCAGGTTGATGGCAGGCCCGGTGGTGGCGGTACCGAACGTTTGTCCAGTCACCTTGCCACCGAAGGCGTGCTGCTGCAGATAGAAGAACCGTGCGGCGCGCTGGATGTCGGTCAGCGTCTCCGGTCTTGCCATCTTTTGCCACTCGAAGATCTGCCGGGACGACAGCGCCCATTTGAACTGCCGGACAAACTCCTCCAAGTGGTTCTGCACCACCCGGTACAGGTTGACCAAATCGCCGTTGAGATCATTCAAGACCTCTACCGGGGCGGGTTGAGGCCGCATGAAGTAGAGGGCAGCGCCACCGGCGAAGACCTCGACATAGCATTCATGGGCTGGGAAAAGCGGAATTAGGCGATCGGCCAGGCGGCGCTTGCCGCCCATCCAAGGGATGATTGGGTTAGTCAATTTGCAAACCTTTACTGTATGGATGAACAGGTGCTAGGCTCGCCGTGCTTTGTGCACAGAGCGGGAGCCTTGGCTGGGCTTGCAGGTATGGTCTGCGGGTTCGGCGGTCAGCAGGGATGTTGACGCATCCCCGGTGGCCGCTCTCTTTGCATGAAGCCTTCGAATTTATTCCCGGGCGCTTACTGCCGCTCGCCTTGAGACAAGGGCGTCGTACTCACGCTCGCACTGCTGGCCGGCGACTCTGGCCTGGTCAAACGCTGCCGCCAGCTCTCCCGCTCTTTCGTCAGCCCGTGCGAGCAGGTCGGAGAGCACCATGGCGGCGCGGGTGGCTGCCTGGCCTCTGGCGACAGCGGCGGTATCCGGGCCGGGGCAACTGACGGTGGCGGCGAGCTGGGTGGCGACACTGCGCAGCCGCTGGCCAGCAGCATCGGCGTCAGCAGCGCCAGCATCAGCAATCGTTCTTTCTTCATACCCTTTTACTCTCGCCTCTTGCTGCGCATCTGCGCTCCGGTGTTCTTCCTGGCGCGCCGATCGTTCGCCGATGACTTCCGCCAGCCGGTCACCGCTGTCTCGTTGAGCTGTTGCCTGTCCGGCGTTCGCTCGCTCCACTGAGCGGCCGTGCTGGTAGGCCGCCCAGTGGGATGCCAGCAGCACAGCAACAGCCAATATGACCCAGCCCTTCATGCCAGTGCCCGCCGGATGCCCTCGTCGATCACCTCGGGCTTGTACGGGTTGCCGCCGTTCTCGTGGACGATGATGCCGACCACGGCTTCGCGCAGCACCTGCGGCTTGGAGATGTCGATAGAGTCGCGCACGCCAACGCCGAGGCGCTTGGCAATGGCCTGCGCGTAGGCCAGGGTGTTGTTCTCGCTGGACGGCGCCCAGCGACTGATGAACTCAAGCGGGGTGTCGATGCCTGGCCGGCCAACGCCGGGCATGCCGTCCTTACCCCGGTAGTTCAGCAGTAACTTGCCCAAGGCACGAATGCCATTCTCCGCTTGATCGAACCGGGCGAAGCGCGGGCTGGCCACGCCAACCTCTACGCCGAGCTGGCCCTGCCAGGCGTTCCGTGGGTTGAAATCGATGTTGCCAGGGTTGTTGTTGCGTACACCGCGTGGTGTTGCCATTGATTTTCTCCAGGCACAAAAAAACCCGCAGCGCGGGTTTGGAGTTGGGTTGCGGGCAGGCCGGTCAGGACGCCTCGGCGTTCACCGTAACGGCTGCACGGTAGCGCTTGAGGGTCTGTACAGTAACGGCGACCGCCAACGGGTTCGCCTCCACCAGGTTGCGGGCGAAGGCGTCAGCCTCCTCCTCGCTCGCGTACTCTTTGAATTGGTCTGGATCGTTGAGGACGTTTGGTGCGGTGATAACAACCATGAAAGGCATGGCTTTCTCCTTGTATTGAGTAGATTCGCTTACCGGAAGGTCCGGCGGCAGGTAAAGGCAATCTGGTCCACCTGGCGGCGCCCCTCGTAGAGCATCGCGTAGTAGACCTTGTTGTATGAGCCAACCGTCTGGTTGATGAAGCACCCGCCCTCACGGCTTTCGATTCCAGAGAACAGGTTGAACTCGGTAATGGCCAGGGCCCGGGTCGCTGGGTGCTGTAGGACAATTTTCCCCGACTGGCCCAGGTAGGTGTTTTCGCCCACCACCTCATTGCGCGGAAAGATCAGCTGGGAAAAGTCGTCGTTCACGCCGTTCATGCCGGTGTGCAAATGCCGGATGATCGAAGGATTTGCCCCCACCGCGCGCCCAGCCACGGC
>NZ_BCBI01000060.1:0-38611 GCF_001320565.1 Pseudomonas sp. NBRC 111132 | reverse complement strand
ATCTGAAGGGCGCTGAAAATCCAACGCCATGCTCTGCCGGCCTAAGGCAGGAACAACCTGAACAACCCCCCCCCCAGCGCCCCGCCATTGGAGATCTCGATCCGCCCGCGCACCCCGCCGCTTTCATGCAGTGCCGCGATCCGCGCCGCGAAGTACAGGCCAAGGCCGGTGCTGCCGCTGGTCGAGTCGATGCCCTGGATGTACTCCTCCTGGCGCTCGAGCATGTGCTTGGGATAACCCGGGCCGTCATCGTTGACGCAGATAGCCAACTGGTTGTCGGCCTCTTCGATGGTAATCAGCAAGGCGTGCCCGGCAAAGCGGGTGGCGTTGGTGATGACGTTGGCGATTACCGAGGCCACCAGCTCACGGTCGAAGAAGCCAAGCGGGTTGTCGGTGTCGATGCGCCAGGTGGCGAGGATGTCGTTGTGCTTGAGCACTTCCTGGTGCGCCGCCAACTGCGCTTCAATGAAATCATCCAGTTCGTGGTAGTCCGGGCACACCGGCAACTGGTTGATGCCCAGTTTGTACAGCCCAAGCAGCTGTACCAGCATGCCGTTGAGGTGGCGAAACTCGTGCTCCATGATCCCCTGCTCGGCACCACCGCGCAGCTCTTCGGGCAAGCGCTCCACCCACTGGCTATGGGACTGGATCAGCGCTGACAGAGAGCTTTTGAGGTCGTGCACGGTGGAGGCGATCACCGTGGAAAAATCCAGCCCCTGATTGTCTTGATTCATGCGCCGAACACTCGGATGTGCAGTTTGCGGTAACGGTCATAGCGATTGTCGCTGGCAGGGATACCGGCGACGCTGGTCAAGGCGTCCTGGCATTCCTGCATGATCGCGGGCTGAGGGTTGTCACCGCCGATGCGCAGCAGCGCCTGGGCGGTGTTGAGGGCGATGCTGATGTTCTTCGGCTGCATACCCAGCGCTTTGCGGAACAGTTGCAACGCCTCGCCAAGCTGCCCTCCCTGGTAACTGCGTACACCCTGGCGATTGAGGGTGACCGCTTCGGTAATGGCGTTGAGCACGCTGGGGTCGTCCGTCAGCTTGCCCACTTTTTCCATGACCTTCGGGTCATCGCCATAACTTTCCACACAGCTCTTCAGCACGCCGATGGCGGCGGCTTCCTGCCCCATTGCCTGCAACTGCGCAGCAACGGTCAGGGCCGAATCGACCGAGAAGAACTGGTTCATCTTGTCCAGGCGCTGGATCGCCTGTTCGGTCAGCTTGCCGGCTGTTTCCGGGTCGCCCGCCTGCTGCAGGCTGGCAGCCTTCATCATCCGCGCACGCACTTGCAAGCCCTGGTCCTCGGGGTTTTCCTTGGCCACTTCGCTGAGCGTGGTGTTGATTTCGACACGAGTACGGGCATCCAGGCCGAAGCCTGCGTTCTTGCTCATCAGCGCCTGCACCAGGCCGAGGTTGTTTTCGGCGTCCTTGTAGCGCGAGCTCTGGCCCTGATTCACCGCATGGCGGAACGCCTTCGATGCACTCTCGAAGTCTTCGTTTTCCAGCGCCAGCTTGCCCAGCGTCGATTGCCGACGCACAGACAGAGGCGATAAACGTACGGCTTCTTCAAGCAGGTTCTGCGCGCGTCGGGTATCACCCTGAGCCACCAGCACCTCGGCCATGCCATCGTAAAGGCCTGGCATGATCGGGAACGCCTTGAGCGCCTGCTCGTAGACACCTTGGGCCTGGGCGTTCTGGCCACGCTTGTGCATCAGTGCACCCAACGCGGCGTACACCCACGGCTGCGGGCGGCTGGCCAGGATGGCCTTGAGGAACTTTTCAAGTTCCTCAAAACGGTTGAGGTTGCGCAGGGCATCGGCCCGGTAGCGCAAGCACAGCGGTGCCAGGCGCGGGTCCTTCTTGCACAACTCGGCACAAGCGGCCAGCACTTCAGCCGGGCGATTGCGGTCCAGCGCCTGCAGGATCGGTTTGAGCAGCGTCTTGCGCTGGAACAGTTTCTCGACGCGCTGCGCCAGGCCAACCCGGTTGAAGGGTTTGGTCAGGTAAGCATCGGGCTCGTGCTCGATGGCGCTGAGCACGATGGCCTGGCTACTCTCGGCAGTGACCATGATGAACACGCACTCATGGCTGATGTGCTTGTCGATGATCAGGTCTTCGAGCACCTGTTGGCCGTTCTTCTTGCCGTCACCCAGGTGGAAGTCCTGCAGGATGAAGTCATAGCGCTTCTGCGCGCACATGCGCAGCGCCTGCTCGCCGCTGTCAGCGGTGTCCACGTCGCGCACGCCCAACTCACGCAACATGGAACGGGTCGACGTGCGAAAGTCGGTAAAATCGTCGACGATCAGAAAGCTCTTTTGCCCGTACTGCAGCATCAACACGACCTGCCTTGGAATGATTGAAAAATCGCGCGAGGCGATGCCACCGATCGCTGTATCGGCAGCCGGTCGGGAAAGATGAGGGTAGAGCATTACCGGCCACAAACCATGGCCTCATGCCATCACTTTAACGAGCAATGACCTGCAGAGCCAGTATCACGCCAGCAACCCCAGCGTTTTTGCCTTTGCCACCGCCTGGGTGCGTCGCTCAACCCCCAACTTGCTGTTGATGTGGCTGGCGTGGGTCTTCACGGTGTGCAAGGAAATGAAAAGCCGCTCGCTGATCTGCTGGTTGGAACAGCCCTGGGCAATCAGTTCGAGCACGGCCAGTTCGCGGCCGCTCAGCGCCTCGCCGGTGCCTGTGCTGGCGGAGGGCACTGGCGGCAGGTGCTTGAGCAGTTCGGCTTGAACCGGGCAAGCGGCCGCTGGCTGCAGTTGCTCATGAAGCCATTGCGGGTGCTTTTCCAGAATTGGCTGGAACGGTTGCAGCACACCGCCATGGGCTGCCTCCAGCAAACCTGGCAGCAACTGCGCGGCCTGCCCTTCCCTGCCTTCGTCCAGCAGTTGGGAAAGCCATTGGCAAAGGGCACTGACGGTGAGCATCATGCCGCCACTGGCCTGGCCACGCGCTACCAGGCTTGCCAGGCGTTGCACGGCATCCTCGCCACGCAACTGGATGCGCTCGAGCAAAGCCTGCTGCAACGCAATATGCAACGGCAGCAGCGGGTGGAACTCCGGTGCTGCTGCCGGTTGCTCGCCACCGTAGGTCTGGCCCAGACGCAGCAGCCAGGACTCGGCCAGATCGGTTCGCCCCTGGGCCAGCCACAGTTCGCATTTGACCAGGGTAATCATGGCCAGGTAATAGACCGGGGGCACGTCCCAGATATGCATCAGGCGCTCGGCCTCGGCCAATTCGGCAAAGGCTTCGGCAAAGTGCCCTTCCCGGCCATCGAGCGTGGCAATCACGCAATGACCGATGAGCACACTGATGTCTCGGCACGCCCGCGCCTCGCCCAGCCCTGCACGCAAGCGTGCTCGGCCCTGGGCCGGCTGCAGGCGTGAGACCAGCAGGTAGCCTTCGTAAAGCGTCAGGCGCGCACGCACGGCATACAGCCGCTGCGCCGAAAGCCCCTGCAGGCGTTGCAGGCCCTGGCGCACTTCGTCCAGTGCGCGCAGCACCTCGCCACGGGCGTGCAGCACTCGCGCCCGGTCGTAATGGGCCAGGGCCTCGAACAACGGGTTGCCGACCCGTTGGGCCAGCTCCAGGGCTTCGCGGTTCCAGCCTCGGGCCCGCCAGAAGTCGCCATCGGCAATGGCCAGGTTGGACAGCGTCGACAAACACACCAGGCGTTGGCCATAACGCTTGCTCGGCAGGCTCTGTAGCGCCTCGCCGCAATAGGCCAGGGTGCGTTCGCGGTCGCCACGGCCACGGGCAATGACCCCACTCAGCGCCAGCCACTGGGCCAGCATCGACTTTTGCGCGGTTGCCGAAGGCGCGGGTAGAAAACGGCTGAGGTAGCCGGCCAGTTCCTCGGCTGCGTCCAGCTGGCAAGCCAGGCCCAACGCCCAGCTGTACAGCACGATCAACCGTGGCGTGCTGATCAGCAGGCTGTCGGGCAGGTCCATCTTCCAGCGCAGCAACATACCGACGTTCTGTTCGGCCAGCAGTTGCTCCTCGGACAGGCTCTGCACCAGGTCTGCGGCGACATCCAGGTGGCCGGCACGCAATGCCTGCTCCACAGCTTCGTCCAGCAGGCCCTGGGTTTCGAACCAACGGCAGGCCCGTATGTGCAGGCCAGCTAGCGGCTCGCTGGCCTGGCGGCTGCGCAACAGGTCGGAGAACAAGTGGTGATAGCGGAACCAGTGGCCATGCTCGTCCAGCGGCACCAGGAACACCTGATGCGCCTGCAGGAAGCGCAGGATCGCGGCACTGTCGTGGCGGCCCCGCAGCGCATCACATAGCGGGGCGCAGAAACGCTCCTGGCAGGCGGTTTCGTACAAGAAGGCCTGCACGTCCACGGGCAGCATGTCGATGACTTCTTCGAGCAAGTAGTCGCGGATCAGGCCCTCGCCGCCATGCAACGCCTGGGGCAAGGCTTGCTCGTCAGCGCTGTCGCTGGCCGCCAGCTGCCAGAAGCGCAACCCGGCCACCCAGCCGTCGCTGCGCTGAATAAGGTTGTCCAGGGCCTGACCGCGCAGGCCCGTGGGCTGGCGGCCAATCACTGCCAGCGCCTCATCCGCGGTGAGGCGCAGGTCCTGCTCGTTGAGCTCGACCAGCTGCCGTGACAGGCGCAGGCGCGCCAGGTGCCAGTCTGGCCGCTGGCGGCTGGTAACCAGCAACACAAGGCCGGGGGGCAGGTGATTGAGGAAGAACTGCAGGCAGCGGTCAAGCACCGGCCCCTGGGCCAGGTGATAGTCGTCCAGCACCAGCAGCAGCGGCGTATCGGCTTGCAGGTACAGCGCCAGCTCGTCGAGCAGGCCGTCGAGCCACTCTTCGAAGGCGAACGGCTGGTGGCGCTGGCGCATTTTCAGCAGCCCCATGGCCTGGCCGCCCAGTGCTGGGCAGTACTGCTGCAGGCCTTCGAGCAGGCGTTCAAGGAAGCGGCCAGGGTCGGCGTCGCGCTGGCTCAGGCCTAGCCACAAGCTGCGCCAGTGTTCGGGCAGCGCTTCGGAAAATTCGATGGCCAGGGAGCTTTTGCCGAAACCTGCCGGGGCATTGACCAGCAGCAGCCGCCCGCCCAGGCCGGCGTGCAGACGCTGACACAGACGCTGGCGCGGCACATGGCCGTCCGGCAACGGAGGCCGGAAGAAACGCCCGTCCAGCAGGCCCAGGGCCTGACTCGCGAATCCATGCGTACGGGACAGATCTGTCATGGCCGGCTCGTTCTGGTTGGAAGACTACGGCGGTATGGATGTTTGCGAGACTAGCGGGTAACGCGGCGCATTTGAAGATGATGGGCGCAATTGCCACGGAAAAGACTGCGACAAAAAGCAACATGGCTGATGGACAGAGGCCGTAGCGGGGGTGTGGGTGGGTATTCAGCAGATTTATTGCCTGTTCTGGCCTCTTCGCGGGCAAGACCGCGTAGAGGCCAGAACAGAAAAATAGAAACGCCCCGGCAAGCCGGGGCGTTCTGGGGATCACACGGAGTTAGTGGTGTTCAGCTTAGCGAATACCCGACTGGCGCAGCGCCGCTGGTTGGAAGTCGGCCTTGCTGGCACTGAAACCGAAGTCGTAGGCACGCTTCTCTTCGTTCTTCATGCCCAGGGCCAGATAACGACCGGACTGCAGGTCGTAGATGGCTTCCAGGGTGTACCACGGCACCTCGACGTTGTAATACGGCTGGGCGTGGGCCTCGGACACGCGCCACAGCTGGCCACGGCCGTCGTACTGGTCGATGACGGCAGCCTGCCAGGTGTCTTCATCGATGTAGAAGTCACGCTTGGCATAGATGTGTCGCTGGCCCGGTTTGAGGGTTGCGACCACGTGCCACACGCGGCGCAGCTCGTAACGGGTCAGGTCCTGGTTGATGTGCCCGGCCTTGATGATGTCGGCATATTTCAGCTTGGGGTCATCGAGTTTGAAGGCGTTCGACGCGATGTACAGCTCCTTCTTGCCTTCCAGCTTCCAGTCATAGCGGTCAGGTGCACCGTTGAACATGTCCAGGTTGTCGGAGGTACGCAGGCCATCGGCAGCGGTACCCGGGCCGTCATAGGACACTTGCGGCGCCTGGCGCACGCGACGCTGGCCGGCGTTGTAGATCCACGCCTTGCGCGGCTCCTTCACCTGGTCGAGGGTTTCGTGCACCAGCAGCACGGTCCCAGCCAGGCGCG
The DNA here is from genome assembly GCF_001320565.1 of Pseudomonas sp. NBRC 111132. Taxonomy (NCBI): domain Bacteria; kingdom Pseudomonadati; phylum Pseudomonadota; class Gammaproteobacteria; order Pseudomonadales; family Pseudomonadaceae; genus Pseudomonas; species Pseudomonas sp. NBRC 111132. The sequence continues at coordinate 32,436 of NZ_BCBI01000060.1, read as the reverse complement.
CGGGCGCGGTCACTTCCTGCTTGAAGTAGAACAGGATGTTGCCTGGGTTGTTCGGGTCGTAGTCCTTCATCTTGTCACGGAAGACGAACTGGTCGGAGAAGTACACCGGGTTGAACGAGCCGTTCTGCTGCGGCGTAGCTTGGGTGACCAGGCGGCTGACACTGCCGCCACGGTAGCGGGTGATGTGGTTCCAGATCACTTCCAGGCCGGTTTTCGGGATCGGGAACGGTACCGCCGTGCGGAAGTTGTTCAGGCCGTTGCCGCCCTCGACCAGGGTGGTCTTGGTGGCGTTTTCCTTGATGGCCGCGAACACATCGGCCGGGACGGTTGAACCTCGATGGGTTTTGAACACCGGGATCTTGAAGGTGTCCGGGTAGCGCTTGAGCATGGCCAGCTGGCCTGGCGAGAGCTTGTCCTTGTACTGGTCGGCGTTTTGCGCCGTGATGGTGAACAGCGGCTTGTCACTGCCGTACGGGTCGGACAGGAAGCCCTTGCCGTCGACGCTGCCCGCCGTTTTCGACAGCGGCTCCCACGCGCCGATGGAGCCGTCGGCATTGCCGGCCTTTTCCGCCCCCATTGGGGTCAGGGTGCTACCCAGCTTGGCCGCCTCGTCAGCGGATACCGCAGCCATGACACTGGTCGCCAGCAGGGACAGGCCCAGCACACCGGCTTGCAGCAGACTTCTGGTCTTGTTCATGTCGTGTCGTCCTGGATCTGAATGCTTAGAAGTTCACGCCGAAGCTGAGGGCGACGAAGTCGCGGTCATCCACGGTGCTGTACTTGCCGTCGAAGAAGTTGGTGTACGACAGGCTTGCCGTGTAGGTGTTCTGGTATTCGGCATCCAAGCCCAGGCTGACAGCCTTGCGGCCTTCCTCGAAGTTGGCGCCAGGGCCCGGCGAGTAGCCGGACACGTCATGCGACCAGGCCACGCTCGGTTTCAGGTTCACCCCAGCGAATACGTCGTTGTAATCCCAGATGACACGGGCGCGATAACCCCAGGACGTGCTGGTGGTGTAGCCATCGTTCTCGCATTTGCGGTTCAGGTTGGTGGTGGATGCACCGGCACCGGCGCCGGCGATGGTGCTGGCGTTGAGCGCCTGGCAGGTGTCCGCTCCGCCCGTGGACGGCAATGGGCCAGGGCCGAACACCGGGTCGCGGCCATAACGGGTATCGTGCGCATTCTCCAGGCCGCCGACGTGGGTGACGCCCAGTTCGCCCACCACGGTCATGCGGCTAGCGCCCATCACTTGGTCGAAGAAGTGCGTCAAGGTGGTCTGGAACTGGGTGATCTCTTTACGGCGATAGCCGTGCAGGTCCTGGCCCGGTGTACCCGCCAGCAGCGAAGCATTGGTCAGTGCGCCGCCCAGAGGACGAACACCGGCAAACAGGATATCGGTGGTGTTCAACTGTACCGGCGCGTTGGGCCGGTAGCTGATCTCACCGCTCCATGCCGTGCCGGTTGGCAAGGTGGTGGAGAAACTGAGGCCGTAGAGTCGAATATCTTCCGGGTACTCGACGAAGTACTGCGAATTGCCCGCCACGATCAAGGGTGCCAAGGCTCGCAGCTGTGCCGGCAGGCCGGCGATACCGGAGAACACCGAAGCCGGGGCGCCGGTGGCGCTGAAGATTGGCGCACGGCTGTGGTAGTTCATGAAGTAGGCACCGAATTCGGTGTCCAATGGCTCGAACATGTAGCGCATGGCCACGCCGAACTGCCCGCTGTCACGCGCGTCGCGGTCAGCGCCACGGCGCACCATCACACCCTCTTCGTTGATGTTCACGCCCTGGGTAGCAAGGAATTGCTGGGCCGCGCCCGGCACCGTACGGCTGCTGTTCAGCACGCGCAGGTTGTCGGTACAGCCGTCGGCAATGATGTCCGGCTGCGAGAAGAAGGTGCCGCAGTTGTCGACGACCGTCTGGTCCCATTCAAGCTGGTAGAAGGCCTCAGCCGACAGGTTGTCGGTCAGGCTCTGGGAGATGTAGAACATGTTGACCGGGATCAGGCCTTCCTTGATCTCGGCCCCTGGGCGGCGAAACGCCGACACGTCGATGGGGTTGATCGAGTTGATGCCGCCGCCGATGAAGGTACTTTCACCCCAGCTCACCACCTGCTTGCCAAAGCGCACCGAACCGGGCTGATCGCCGATGGAGTAGTTGTGGTAGACGAAGGCGTCGAGCAGCTCGGCGCCGGACGACTTGGCGCCCTCCTTGCGGTTGGAGTCGCTGATGTCCTTGAACTCGCGGCCTTCGTCCTTCAGCTCGAAGTCGTACCAATACTTGCCACGCACGAACACGCCGGTGTCGCCGTACTTGAGCTCCAGGTCATGGATGCCTTTGAAGATCTTGGAGAAGGTTTCGCCCTTCTTGAAGTTCAGGTGGCCATCGTCGGATGTCTGCGACAGGCCCTTACCGCCATTGTTCACCCCGATCAGGTTCTTGTTGGGGTTGGCCGTCGACCAGCTGGCGCCGATGGAGAGCGACGAGTCGAACTGGCCTTCGATTTCACCCATGTTGAAGCTGACAGCGAAAGCAGGACTTGCGAGCGTGGAAGCAAGGCTGACGGCCAAGGGCAACTTGGCCCGGCGCCAGAACAGGTTTGCAGATTTCATCGACGCTACTCCATGTACTTTATTGTTATGGCAGTGAGTCCTTTCAAGAACGGCCCGAGCGACCGGTTTGCAGGTTTGCACCCGCGGCGACACGGTTTGCGCGTGTTGCCCTCCCCCATTCCTGAAAATCCCCTGGCCCCGACTATAGCCAGCAAGGCACAGGCGCTTGATCCCTCTAAAGTGTGATTTGCGCTCCATGCCGCCAACTCGCTGCTATTTGTCCCGATTGCGTGCTGGCAGTGCTCAAGGATGGCGCATTTTTGCCATTTGGCAAGGCGCCAGCCTCTCTAGCATGCGGGTCGCGTTCTGACGCACACGACCCGCAAAGCAGTTACAAGGTGGAAAGGAACGCGCTGTTGCTGGCCTGCCATTGGACGATGTCCTGGCGGATGCGTTTCTTGTCGAGCTTGCCGACGCTGGTCTTGGGAATTTCAGTAACAACGGCGATCTGGCTTGGAATCGCCCACTTGTTGATGTGACCTTGCTCGACAAACGGCTTGAGGTGCTCCTTCAGCGACTTGGCGTCGATGGCGTGGCCATCACGCACCACCAGCAGGGCAAACGGACGCTCACCCCATTGCGGGTCGGCCACCCCCACCACCGCCACTTCGCGCACCGCCGGGTGGCGGCTGACCAAGTCTTCCAGGTCGAGTGAGGAAACCCACTCGCCACCGGTCTTGATCACATCCTTGATGCGATCGCGGATGTCGATGTAACCCATACCGTCGAGGGTGGCGACATCGCCGGTGTGCAGCCAGCCACCCTGCCACAGCTCCTCGCTCTTTTCCGGTTCCTTGAAGTAACCCATGGTCAGCCACGGCGCACGCAACACCAGCTCGCCTTGTGTCTCACCGTCTGCTGGCAGGAAGTTACCGTCGCCATCGACGATGGCTGCCTCGACCAGTGGCACCGGCACACCGGCCTTGATGCGGTAGGTAACACGCTCATCCTCGCTGCCGGCCTGCAACTCATCGTTAAGGTGGGCGGCGGAGATCAGCGGGCAGGTTTCCGACATGCCATACGCAGCAGTCAGCTGGATGCCACGTGCCAGAGCGGCCTGATACAACGAGCGGTTGAGCGAGCTGCCGCCAATGATGATCTTCCAGCCGCCGAAATCCTGCCCTTGCGAAGTCGGGCAGTTGAGCAGCATCTGCAGGATGGTCGGCACGCAATGGGAGAAAGTGACCTTCTCCTCGCGCCAGAGCTTGACCAGCATGTCTGGCTCGTAGCGCCCAGGGTACACCTGCTTCATCCCGAGCATGGTGGCAGCGTAAGGGATGCCCCAGGCATGCACATGGAACATCGGAGTGATCGGCATGTACACGTCGTTACTGCCCAGCAGCCGCACGCTGTCGATACTGCCGGTGACCGAGGCCTCGGCCAGTGTGTGCAGCACAAGCTGACGATGACTGAAATACACACCCTTGGGGTTACCGGTGGTGCCGGTGGTGTAGAAGGTGGTGGCCACCGAGTTCTCGTCGAAGTCAGGGAAGTCGTAGCGCGGGCTGGCGGCGGCCAGCAGTTGCTCGTACTCGCCGACCAGGTCGGGCAAATCGGCGGTCTTGTCCGGGCCGTCGGTCAACAACAAGGTCTTGTCGACGGTGGTCAACTGCCCGGCGATGGCCTGGTACAAGCCGACGAAGTCGCTATTGACCAGCACCACGCGGTCTTCGGCGTGGTTCATGGTGTAGAGGATCTGCTCGGGCGACAGGCGCACGTTGATGGTGTGCACCACGGCGCCGATCATCGGAATGGCGAACATGCATTCCAGGTAACGATGGCTGTCCCAGTCCATCACCGCGACGGTGTCACCGGCCTTTACCCCGGCCTCGGTCAGCACATTGGCCAGGCGTGCGATGCGCTCGTTGAGCTGTGGATAAGTAAGCCGCAACTGGTCGCGGTAGACGATTTCGCGGGTCTTTTCATAGCGGCAGCCAGACATCAGCAGGCGTTTGATCAGCAGTGGGTAGGCGTAGGCGCCCTCGGCGGGCTTGATGATGCGGGTCTGCAACATGGGTATCCCTTTTCTGAAAAGCGGGCCAGACAAATGTGGTAACCACTGTAGTTCGCCAATGTGACGGCTAAATCAGCCGAAGGAATGATTTGGCTACGCGGGGTATGAGTGGCATTGTCCGAGTGATGGATCATCCCTGCCCTGCCAACGGAGCCTTACTGATGCCCAGCCCGCGTCGCGCTGTGTTTCTCGACCACCAATCCCTAGATCTTGGTGACCTCGACCTTTCCCCGTTACGAAGCCAGTTCGATGAGCTCGAACTGTTCGATGCAACCCGCCCGGACCAGGTAAGCCAACGCCTGCAGGGCGCCGTCGCAGTGGTCAGCAACAAGGTCATGCTCGACGCCGCGACCCTGGCCGCCAACCCGCAGCTCAAGCTGATTCTGGTGGCCGCCACCGGCACCAACAATGTCGACTTGGCAGCAGCCCGCGCCCAAGGCATCACGGTGTGCAACTGCCAGGGCTACGGCACGCCGTCAGTCGCTCAGCATACCCTCGCCCTGTTGCTGGCCCTGGCGACGCGTCTGTGCGACTACAACCAGGCGGTTGCCGACGGCCAGTGGGCCAAGGCCAGCCAGTTCTGCCTGCTGGACTTCCCCATCGTCGAACTGGAAGGCAAAACCCTCGGCTTGCTCGGCCACGGCGAACTGGGCGGCGCGGTGGCACGGCTGGCCGAAGCCTTCGGCATGCGCGTGCTGAGCGGACAGATTCCCGGTCGCCCGGAGCGCGCCGACCGGTTGCCGCTTGACGAACTGCTGCCGCAAGTCGATGCGCTGACCCTGCACTGCCCGTTGAACGAGCATACCCGGCACATGCTCGGCGCTCGCGAACTGGGCCTGCTCAAGCGCAATGCACTGGTTGTCAACACTGCCCGTGGTGGCCTGATCGACGAACAGGCACTGGCCGACGCCCTGCGCAGTGGCCACCTGGGCGGCGCGGCCACCGACGTGCTGAGTGTGGAGCCGCCGGTCAATGGCAACCCATTGCTCCAACCCGACATCCCGCGCCTGATCATCACCCCGCACAGCGCCTGGGGCGCGGTGGAATCGCGCCAGCGCATCGTTGGCCAGCTCAGCGAAAACGCCCAGGCCTTCTTCGCTGGTCAGCCACGCCGCGTGGTCAGCTGAGCCCGGCGCCGGCCTCTGCTACACTGCGCCACTTTTTTCCAGGAGGCGTCGTCCATGGACCCGCGCAGTGAAGTGTTGCTCCGCCAGGCAGAGCTGTTCCAGGGGCCGCTGCTGATCGCTGGCGCCCCCGCCGACGACCTGCTCGGCCAGTTGCCCCAGGCCCAGGCCTGGACCTGGCATGCCGGCGATCAGGCCATGCTCGACAGCCGCTTTGCCGGCCGCAGCCACTATGCGGTCGAGCCGCCCGACCTGCCCTTCGACAGTGCCGTGCTGTTCCTGCCCAAGTCCCGCGAGCTGGCCGCCTACCTGCTCAACGCCCTGGCGTCGCGCCTGGCCGGCCGCGAGCTGTACCTGGTCGGCGAAAAACGCGGCGGCATCGAAGGGGCGGCCAAGCAGCTGCAGGCCTTTGGCAAGCCACGCAAGCTGGACAGCGCTCGCCATTGCCAACTGTGGCAAGTGACCATCGACCAGGCACCGCAGGCAAAACCGCTGGAAAGCCTGGCCGAGCGCTTCGAGCTGGCCCTGGAAGACGGCCCGCTGCAAGTGGTCAGCCTGCCGGGTGTATTCAGCCATGGTCGCCTCGATCGGGGTACCGCCCTGCTGCTCAAACACCTCGATGGCCTACCCGACGGCCACATGCTGGACTTTGGCTGTGGTGCCGGGGTGCTGGGTGCCACGCTCAAGCGCCGTTACCCACAAAGCCGGGTGACCATGCTGGATGTGGATGCCTTCGCCGTGGCCGCCAGCCGCCTGACGCTGGCCGCCAACGGCCTGGAAGGCGACGTGATCAGCGGAGATGGCATTGACGCAGCCCCCACCGAACTGAGCCTTATCCTGAGCAACCCGCCGTTCCACACCGGCGTACACACCAATTATCAAGCTTCGGAGAACTTGCTGAAAAAATCAGCCGTTCATCTGCGAAAAGGTGGCGAAATGCGCCTGGTGGCCAACAGCTTCCTGCGCTACCAGCCGCTGATCGAAGGGGCATTGGGCAACTGCCAGGTACGCGACGAGGCCGATGGTTTCCGCATCTATCAGGCAACGCACGGATAAAAACAGCGCTTGCCGAAAGCGTTTTGCCTAGGCAGAATCCGCACCGTCCTAGGGGAGTAGTCTCCCGCGAGCACCCAGCTCGCCCGGTACGCGTCAACATACTTGGTCCACAGACCATGGCGCGTGCGACCCGCCATGCCAGCCTGCATGGAGAGATCCGCATAGACGGATCCAGGGTTTGACAAGACCTATGACACGCACACCTTACCCGGGGCGGGGAGGCTGTACGTGTCATAGCCGTGTCGACCCGCCCCCGTAGGAATCCTGATGCTGGAATCTCTGCTGGTCCCCACCGCTATCGTTGCCCTCGCCGAAATCGGCGACAAGACGCAACTGCTCGCGCTCATTCTCGCGGCTCGCTTTCGCAAACCCTGGCCGATCATCGCCGGCATCATCGCCGCCACCTTGGCCAACCATGCGGCGGCCGGTGCCGTAGGGGCGTGGTTCGGCAGTTTCTTCAGCGACTCGGCACTGCACTGGATCCTGGCCGCGAGCTTTACCGCCACAGCGCTGTGGACCCTGGTACCGGACAAGATGGATGACGACGAGAACCCGGCACGCCGCTTCGGGCCGTTCCTGACCACGCTGATTGCGTTCTTCCTGGCCGAAATCGGTGACAAGACCCAGGTTGCCACGGTGATGCTGGCAGCACAGTACCCGCACCTGATCATGGTCATCCTCGGCACCACCCTGGGCATGCTGATTGCCAACGTGCCGGTGGTTCTGGCGGGTAACTTCGCGGCAGACAAACTGCCGTTGACGCTGATTCGTCGCCTGGCGGCCACGGCGTTCTTCGTCCTGGCGATCGTGGCCGTGTACTCGGCAATGAAGGCCAGTGGCTGGGTAGGTTAAGCAGGGAAGCGGGGCCGCAAAGCGGCCCCAGGGTTCACACAGTTACGGCTTGGCCGCGGCCTGATACAGCGGCATCACCTTCGGAATTGCCGCCTGCAGCGAAGCAATGCGGCTTTCCGACGCCGGGTGAGTGCTCATGAACTCAGGCGGTGCACCCTCGGAAGCCTTGCTCATCTTGTTCCACAAGGTGATCGCGGCATTCGGGTCATAACCGGCACGCGCCGACAGCTCCAGGCCAATCAGGTCGGCCTCGTTTTCGTTGGCCCGGCTGTTGGGCAAGGTCATGGCGTAGTTCACCACGGTGTCGGCCATGGCCATGCTGCTCTGGCCGAGGCCGAAGATGGCACCGGCACCCTGACGGGCCATTTCCACACCGTACGCCTTGGACATGGCCTCGCGGCTGTGCTCACGCAGGGCGTGGGCAATCTCGTGCCCTACCACTGCGGCAATTTCCGCATCGCTGAGCTTGAGCTGATCGATCAGGCCGGTATAGACGATAATCTTGCCGCCCGGGCCGCAGTTGGCGTTGAGTTCGTCACTCTTGATCACGTTGACTTGCCAGTCCCACTGCGCGGCATCCGGGCGGAACTTGGGCGCCTGGGCGATCAGTCGGTTGGCAATGACCTGCACCCGCTTGGCATCGGCACTGGACTTGTCGAGCACACCCTTGCTCGAGGCCTCACCCAGGGTTTGCTGGTACGACTGGGCGTACATCTGGTTGACCTCATCGGTCGAGAGCATGCTGAACATGTACTGCTGACGCTCGACGCCAACAGCACCTCCGCTGGTGGTGTTCACCGCCTGGCAGCCGGCCAGCAGGATGCCAGCACTCAGCAGGCTGACGACAAAAGACTTACGCATGAAAACACTCCCTATCCACATGCGGCGTATCCTAGGCCGAGTCGCCATTGGCTGCCATAGCCACAGGGAAGATTTATCAAACCGGGGTGAGGCACTCCGGCGCATCCAGTTTCGGGTCATTGACGAAATTGGCCAAGGCCCGCTCACGCAACACCGCAGGCGGGCTGGCCAGCAGCTCGTGCAGGCGGGCAATTGGCGTATCCGGGTCAAGCCAGGCCGCCTGCCCGGCCTCATCCAGTATCAGCGGACGGCGCTGGTTCATGGCCGCCTGGGTCACCACCGCGCAGCTCAGCCACACCTGGTCCTGCACCGGGTAGGCTTCCCACACCGCCGCGAAGTACAGCGAGGCGCCCTCCCCCGGGGTCAACCAGTATGGGCGCTTACGCACGCTGCCCCGCCACTCGTAAAAGCCGTTGGCCGGCATCAGGCAGCGGCGCTGGCGAAATGCTTCACGAAACATCGGCTGCTCTGCCAGGGTTTCAGCGCGGGCGTGGGCCGGGGTGCGGGACAGGTCGGTGAGCCAGGCCGGGGTCAGCCCCCAGCGCGCCTTGACCAGTTGCTGCTGGCCGTCGAGCTGACGCTGGATCAGCACCGAAGCCCCGGGCGAGATATTCCATTGGGCCGGCTGACCGACAGGAAAGCCCGGCAGACTGGCAAGGGCCTGGGGCCAGCGAAACAGGGCGTAACGTCCACACATGGGCGAATTCAGAACCTAGCAGATCAAGGTACCGGGGAAACTCTCCGGTTCGTCGCCAACCAGTGGCTGGGCGTCATTGTACGCATCGATCAGTTGCCGTGCGTACTCGGCCTGCTCATCGGCCACCGCAAGCCCCAGCAGCCCTTGCAGCGGCAGCTCGCCCACACCGCCCATCAAGTCACGGCCCACCAGTTGCACGTCGACGCCCTCACTGGCCAGCATACCGACCAGCATTTCGGCTTCGAGCAGGTTTTCCGGTTCGTAGATCCGCCGCATCAGTCATTCTCACCAAAGACATCCAGCATCCACTCCTCGCCATGCACCTGCAGCACGAAACGGATAGGCTTGCAGCACACCTGGCAATCCTCGATGTACTCCTGATCGCCACCGGACAGGTCCACCGTGGTTTCGACTTCTTCGCCACAATAAGGGCAATCGTAGATCGCAGTTTCCAGCATCGCGGCCTCCGGGGTGACTTATGCGTATAATTGCCGGTCTGTTTACAGGGCCTATGTGCGTCCGAGCCGTTTTTCGGAGCCCGCCCCTACCTATTACCCTAGCCGTTTCCAACAAGAGAGCATGATGGGCGAATTCGATGCCATCCGACCGTACGACGACGCTGAGGTCCCTGCCGTTCTGGCACGCCTGCTCAGCGACCCGGCATTCCTCGATATCCTCACCCACTTCCGCTTCCCGCGTGCGGCTGGTGCTCTCGGCTGGTTGCTCAAGCCGTTGATTGCACGCCGCCTGCGCAAGGAATTCGCCGGCGTCACCTGCGTTTCCACCCTGCAGGACAAAGTCGAGTATTACGTCGACCAGACCATCGACCGCGCCACTGACGGCGTTACCTATTCCGGCGTGGAACAACTCAAGGCCGGCACCGCCTACCTGTTCCTGGCCAACCACCGCGACATCGTCATGGACCCGGCCTTCGTCAACTACGCGGTGTACCATGCCGGCCTGCCCACGCCACGCATCGCCATTGGCGACAACCTGCTGCAAAAGCCCTTTGTCAGCGACATGATGCGCCTGAACAAGAGCTTCATCGTGCACCGCTCGATCAGCGGCCGGCGTGAGAAGCTGGCGGCTTACCAGCTGCTTTCGGCCTATATCAACCACTCGATCCGCAACGATGCTACGTCGATCTGGATCGCCCAGGCAGAAGGCCGGGCCAAGGACGGTGACGACCGCACCGACTCGGCGATCCTCAAGATGTTCCACATGAGCCGCAAGGACGAGCCGTTCGGTGCGGTGATCCAGAGCCTGAACCTGACGCCGGTGTCGATCAGCTACGAATACGACCCGTGTGACCAGGCCAAGGCCCGCGAGCTGTACATCCGCGCCACCACCGGTACCTACAAGAAGGCGCCAGGCGAGGACGACAACAGCATCGCCAAGGGCATTACCGGCTACAAGGGCCGGGTGCACATCAACTTCGCCCCGCCAGTGACCGCATACCACGAAGACACCAAGCAGCTGGCGTCGGAAATCGACCGGCAGATTCTGGGTGGCTACCGGCTGTTCCCGGTGCATTACCTGGCGTATGCGATGTGGGATGCCAAGGATGAGGCGTTGCAGGTGCCGAGTGCCGAGAAGGTGTTCCCGACGGATGAGCTGGCAAAAGCCAAGGAAGAATGGCAGCGCCGTCTGGATGCCTGCCCTGAAGAGCAGCGGCCATACCTGGTGTTGCAGTATGCGACGCCGGTGCGTAACCAGTATCAGGTCAAGCAGCAGGCACCTGTGGCCTGAAGGATTGTCGGGGCTGCTTTGCAGCCCAATCGCGACACAAGGCCGCTCCTACAGGGGACCGCGATCTCCTGTAGGAGCGGCCTTGTGTCGCGATGGGCCGCAAAGCGGCCCCAATGGTTCTCAGACCCAGGTACTGAACCAGGACAGCAACAACGCCATCGCCAGGCACGAAAAACCGAGAATATAGAAGTACTTCGGCACCCGCAGGTCGAACGCGTCCACTACCCCTTCGTCCACAGCCATGTATTCGCGGGTCTCGGCCTCGCGTCGCCGTGCACTGTGCAGCAGCAAACCGCCTGGGCAGGTCAGCAGCAGCGCCAGCAGGTTGATCAACTTGGTGGGATGGGCGGCCAAAAACCCCCAGAGCACTTGCAAGGACATCACGCGACCTCGGTGTGAGCAGCGGCAAAGGCCCGCATTCTACCCAAGTCGATCTCCGGCGCCCGGTATGGGCGACAAAGTGTCATTAAATTTCATCTGTCATCCGCTCGTCATCTGAGCAGGCCACCCTGTCGGCCTTTCATGACCCGGAGCTTGTTCATGCTGCACGCCGAAAACCAGGACCGCCTCTACCTCGTTGCCCAGAGCGATGAACAACAGGCGTTGATCGATGGTTTTGCCATCAATGTGCAGGACCGCCAGTGGCTGGTCTACTGTGCGCTGGGCGGGCATATGCATGAAGACTTGCCCGAGGTGGATACCGGGACTGGTTTCAGCTTGCTGGACTTCCACATAGCAGCAGCTTGAGCCAGCAATAAAAAAACCCGCTGCCTGGCAGCGGGTTTCCTTTATGCGCCCAAACGCTTACTGGCCCAGCACCTGCCCAATGGTTGGGTCCTTGAACATGCGGGTCAAGGCATCGCTCAGCACGTCGCCCACCAGTTGGGTGTTGGTGTCCTGATTCGGCGCCATGCCGAAACGCTGGTCCAGCGAAGCACCGTAACGGCCGCTGTAGCTGCGACCGCCGTTACGTACGTCGGCACGGAAGGTGGCGCCGATGGTGGCCTCGGTCACGTACAGGTTGTCTTTCGGCGACTGGTATTTCAGTTCGGCCAGGGTCACTGTCAGCTGTGGCGCGTTGTAGGCGTTTGCCGTCGGGGTGAAGCCGAGCAGGCGCACAGCGGCTTCGGCTTGAGCCTGCAGCTTGGGCACCACGTCGTTACCGCTGACGCTGATGGTGCTGGTTTCGGGGTACATGCCACCGCGAGTGCCCAGGGACTGCGATGGGCGGCCATCAACTACCCGGACCACCACTGGCTGGCCATGGCCGACCGGGGCGAGCTGGGCCTTGAGCGTGGGTTGCGGGTTGAGTTGTTGCGGGCTGTGGGCACAACCGACCAGGCTGAGGCTGGCCACGGCGATCAAACCGAACAACAGACGTTGCAACATGCGCGTTTCTCCAGAAAATGCGGCAAAGGCCCACAGTATACCTAGCCAGGCACAGACCAGTCATCGGCCAGCCTCGCTTGTCACAATCGTTTCATGGCCACGCCCTTATCCTTGCGCCAAGCCCTAACGCAAAGGACTCACTGCCATGGCCTCGCTCTGGACTCTGCTCTTCCAACGCCCGCGCCACAACGCCTACGCCCGCCTCGACGCCCAAGGCAAATGCCTGGCCTTCAAGCAATGCAGCCAGGCGCCAAGCGGCAGCGGCTGGGTCCAGGTCGGTGAAATTCAGCTGGCCTGGCTGGGCCGCGAGCTGCCCGCCGACGCCCGTGTTTGCGCGCGTGCAAGCCGCCGTTGGCATCAACGCCTCCTCGCGGCCTGACAAACGCTGCAATAAAAACCACGAATGGCGACATTTCTGCCCGCGACATCGCTATAATCTCCCCCCGATTATAAGGACGTCTCCTGATCGGGCCCCGCACTCGCCGATTGACCCCGGCAACTTCACCGCTTCGCCCACAGAGAGCCTTCCACTCAGGTCTTGCATCGGCTGTCGTGCCTGCTTTTCCGGCCCTTCACACTGCATGAACCTGCGGGTTGCCATCGCGCAGTCCCCTTTTGAGGTTCACGTCTCCAAAAGAGCGTGAAAAAACGGTTTTCACAACTTCACAAGAGTGTGGCGAGCAAATGAACAGTCTGGCATGTGCAAAAGCGGCAGATGTGTCCCGAACAGCCCTGAACAGGCGGCAAATGCGCTCATCCCGTATGAGTGTCTGAACCGTTCCATAACGCACGCACGACACCTTGACCATAAGTCGAATTGCCGCACCTGTGGCAAACGGCGTTCAATACACGAACCCGAAGACTGATTGGCGGTGTCCGCGGAAGTTGCAAGAACTGCGAAAAGTCGGACATGGCGACCCTGGCAAACCCAGGTCCTATGCTGTCAATTAGGTAGCTGTAGATTGTGGAGACGCGTTAAATGGCGCAGAACGAATCGGTTGATGTGGTACTGGTAGGCGCGGGCATCATGAGTGCCACCCTGGCCGTACTGCTCAAGGAGCTTGACCCGACCCTGAAGCTTGAGGTCGTCGAGGCGATGGACTCCGGAGCCGCGGAAAGCTCCAACCCCTGGAACAACGCAGGCACCGGCCACGCCGGCCTGTGCGAGCTGAACTACACGCCGCAGGCCGCCGATGGCAGCATCGACATCAAGAAGGCCGTGCACATCAACACCCAGTTCGAGGTTTCGCGCCAGTTCTGGGCCTACCTGAGCAAGAAGGGCAACTTCGGCTCGGCGCGTGCTTTCATCAACCCTGTCCCACACCTGAGCTACGTCGAGGGTGACAAGGGTGTTTCCTTCCTCAAGAAGCGCTTCGAGTTGCTCAAGCAGCACCACGCCTTCCATGAGATGGAATACACCGAAGACAAGGCCGTGATGAACGACTGGATGCCGCTGATGATGCCTGGCCGCCCGGCCGACCAGCACATCGCCGCTACCCGCGTGGCCAAAGGCACCGACGTGAACTTCGGGGCACTGACCAACAAGCTGCTCAAACTGCTGGGTGACTCGCCGGACGCGCAGGTCAAATACAGCAAGAAGGTTGTCGGCTTGCGCCGTAATGGCAGCGGCTGGACCGTGAGCATCAAGGACGTCAACAGCGGCGGCAGCCGTGAAGTCGACGCCCGCTTCGTCTTCCTCGGTGCTGGCGGCGCGGCCCTGCCGCTGCTGCAATTGTCCGGCATCCCGGAAAGCAAAGGCTTCGGCGGCTTCCCGGTCAGCGGCCAGTGGCTGCGCTGCGACAACCCGGAAATCGTCAAGCAGCACCAGGCCAAAGTGTACAGCCAGGCCGCCGTAGGTGCCCCGCCGATGTCGGTTCCGCACTTGGACACCCGCGTAGTGGACGGCAAGACTTCGCTGCTGTTCGGCCCCTATGCCGGCTTCACCACCAAGTTCCTCAAGCACGGTTCGCTGATGGACCTGCCGCTCTCGGTGCGCATGGGCAACATCGGCCCGATGCTGGCCGTGGCCCGCGACAACATGGACCTGACCAAGTACCTGGTCAGCGAAGTGATGCAGTCGATGGAGCAGCGCCTGGAAGCCCTGCGTCGCTTCTATCCACAGGCCAAGGCCGAAGACTGGCGCCTGGAAGTGGCTGGCCAGCGCGTGCAGATCATCAAGAAAGACCCGAAAAAAGGCGGCGTGCTGCAGTTTGGTACTGAGCTGGTCTCGGCCCAGGACGGCAGCCTGGCCGCGCTGCTCGGCGCATCGCCGGGTGCCTCGGTGACCGTGTCGATCATGCTGGAACTGATCGAGCGCTGCTTCCCCGAGCAGGCCAAGGGTGCCTGGGCTGCCAAGCTCAAAGAAATCTTCCCGGCTCGCGAGAAAACCCTGGCAACCGATGCCGCCCTGTACCACAAGATCAGCGCCGACAACGACGTGGCGCTGGAGCTGGTAGAAAGCAGCCCGGCAGCCAAGCATTACGCCTGATCCGCCCGGTAACGAAAAAACGCCCCTCGGGGCGTTTTTTTGTGGCTGGACCTTGGTCAGCCGCGGGCGTTGTCGATAATCTCGATGTACTCAGGCGCATTGCGCTGGTCGGCAATCTGCTCGACGAAGGTTTTGCCGTGCTCGTCCTTGCCATCCAAGTCCAGGCCTGCTTCGACGAAGAAACCGACAAATCGCTCGAAATCGTCGACGCGCAGGCCACGGTAGGCTTTGACCAGCTTGTGCGCCGACGGCGAGGTCACACCATCGGCCGGCTCGAACTGAAGGAACGACTTGATGTAGTCGTCGCTGATTTCGTCACCGATTACCTGTTTCTTGTCTTTACGCATTGCCGACTCCAACTGGACCATCACGGAATTTCGAAGGCCGGCAGTTTACCCCCCGCAGGCTACGCGCCTCAACGCGTACGTACGGTACCGGTGTGCAGGTCGGCCCAGATGTGGCCGTTGCCGTAGGTGAGAAATTGCACGTACAGGGTTTCGTTGCGCAACAGGTCCATGATTACGCGGTAATCGCTAACCGGGTAATTCAGGCTCAAGGTGCGGCTTTTTTCGTCATACACGGGCTTTTTAAGGCTCTTGGCGGCTTCACCGTCGAAGGTCAGCAGCACCTGAGCGATGGTCGCGCCCTTGCTCAGCGGTTTGCCCTTCAGGCACACCTGCAACGACGAGGTGATCGGGATCGGTTGCTGGTCGGACTGGCGCTGGGCACCTACGACCACCGAATAGTCGGTCACTTGCAGCAATTGCTGGCTGGTCGGTGCTTCCTGGCGCAGGGACTGATCATCGGGTGGCAGGAACTGGCTGTGCAGTGGTGCGGCGGCGAGTGGCAGGCTGACGGCCAGCAGGAGGGGAAGAATCGCACGCATGTGAGGCTCCTTGTATGAAGGAGCACTCTAGCATGCCGGGTACAAGCAACATCAATCGAACTGCGCAAGCATCCAGGCCTGGTATTGGGCGACGCCGTCTTCGCCTTCACGTGGCGCCCAGTGTGCATGTTCACCTTCGCCCACCGGCCGGTATGGGCCGGCCTTGCATTCGAACAGGATGCTGTCCGGCTCCAGCACCACCAACCCATGGTAGGTACCGGGCGCCAGGTCCACACCCAGACAGTCGCCACCCGCTTGCAGCACCCGCTTGTCAGTCACGGCGCCCTGCTCGTCGAAGATCAACAGGCCGAAGCGCCCCTTGAGCACGAGCAAGGTCTCCGCCTTGTCGTCGCTCAGGTGGCGGTGCGGTGGAATGTAGGTGCTCGGCTGCAGCCCGACCGCCATGCGGTGGCAAGGATCTTCCATTTCATGGAAGTTGTGGTGCTGCCGCCCACGCGGGTTGGCAGCAGCCTTTTCGGCCAGCCCGGCGAACAGCGATTGGTCGATGAACGCAGGCTGGCGCATGGTCACAGCCCCTTTACGGCGAAGATGCCGTTAGCGTTGCGCCAGTAACCTTTGTAGTCCATGCCATAGCCGAAGATGTAGCGATCGACACAAGGCAGGCCTACGTAGTTGGCTTTGAGGTCCGGGCTGGCCTTGCGGTCGTGATCCTTGTCGATCAGCACTGCGGTGTACACCGAGCGCGCGCCGGCATGCTTGCAGAACTCGATGATGGCGCTGAGGGTGTGGCCCTCGTCGAGGATGTCGTCGACGATCAGTACGTCGCGATCGATGAAAGAGACTTCCGGCTTGGCCTTCCAGAACAGCTCACCGCCGCTGGTCTGGTTGCGGTAACGAGTGGCATGCAGGTACGAGGCTTCCAGCGGGAACTGCAGGTGGGTCAGCAGTTTGCCGGAGAAGATCAGGCCGCCGTTCATCACGCAGAACACCACGGGGTTCTTGTCGTGCAGGTCCTTGCAGATTTGCTCGCCGACATTGGCGATGGCCGCTTCGACTTCGGCTTCGGTGTACAGGCAGTCAGCTTCACGCATGACTTGACGGATATGCTCGAGATCGGCGGACATGGCGCTCTCCGGGGGGGGCATTTTGGAAAAGCGGGCAAAGGTACGCATCCGCTCGTCACAGATCAAGCATTTATGGACTAACGTCCAGAATGACCAGACGACAGCACAGGCTGAATAGATTAATCTAGCGCGGTTTTTTTGCCCGCCTTTCGGAGCCCCCCTATGCCCACTCGTGAGATCCGCCATCCGCTGATCCGCCACAAGCTCGGCCTGATGCGCCGTGCCGATATCAGCACCAAGAATTTTCGCGAACTCGCCCAGGAAGTCGGCGCGCTCCTGACGTATGAAGCCACCCAGGACCTGCCCCTCGAAACCTACGAGATCGATGGCTGGTGTGGCAAGGTCTCGGTTGAAAAAATCGCCGGCAAGAAGATTACTGTAGTACCGATCCTGCGCGCCGGCATCGGCATGCTCGACGGCGTGCTCAGCCTGATCCCTGGGGCGAAGGTCAGCGCCGTCGGTGTTGCCCGTAACGAAGAAACCCTCGAAGCCCACACCTACCTGGAAAAGCTCGCGCCGGACATCAACCAGCGCCTGGCCCTGATCATCGACCCGATGCTGGCCACCGGCGGCTCGATGGTCGCCACCATCGACCTGCTTAAAAAGGCCGGCTGCAAAGAGATCCGCGCCATGGTGCTGGTCGCCGCGCCAGAAGGCATCGAAGTGGTGGAAAAAGCCCACCCGGACGTGAAGATCTACACCGCCTCGATCGACCAGCGCCTGAACGAACACGGCTACATCGTGCCGGGCCTGGGCGATGCCGGTGACAAGATCTTCGGCACCAAGCAAAAGGACGCCTGACCATGCAGGACGGCTTCAACGACCCGCTGTGGCGCCAGGTCGTTTCGGGCGCGCAGATGCTCTTCGTGGCATTCGGCGCGCTGGTGCTGATGCCCCTGATCACCGGCCTCGACCCGAACGTCGCGCTGTTCACCGCCGGCATCGGCACGCTGCTGTTCCAGCTGGTCACCGGCCGCCAGGTGCCGGTGTTCCTGGCCTCGAGCTTTGCCTTCATCACCCCGATCATCCTCGCCAAGGGCCAGTTCGGCCTGGCCGAGACCATGGGCGGCGTGATGGCTGCAGGCTTCGTGTACACCTTCATGGGCCTGATGGTAAAAATCAAAGGCACTGGCTTCATCGACCGCATGCTGCCACCGGTGGTGATCGGCCCGGTGATCATCTCCATCGGCCTGGCCATGGCGCCAATCGCCGCCAACATGGCGATGGGCAAGGGTGGCGACGGCGCGGCACTGATGCCGTACAAGACCGCCATGCTGATCTCCATGCCAGCCCTGCTGACAACCCTGGTCGTCGCCGTGTTCGGCAAAGGCATTTTCCGCCTGGTACCGATCATTTCCGGCGTACTGGTGGGCTTTGCCCTGTCATTCGCCTTTGGCGTGGTCGACACAGCCAAGATCGCCGCTGCACCGTGGCTGGAAATTCCCAATTTCACCGCACCTGCGTTCAACTGGCAGGCCATTCTGTTCATCGTACCGGTTGCCTTGGCGCCAGCGATCGAGCATATCGGCGGGGTGATCGCGGTCGGCAGCGTGACTGGCCGTGACTACCTGAAAAAACCCGGCCTGCACCGCACCCTGCTGGGTGATGGCCTGGCTACCACTGCAGCCGGCCTGTTCGGCGGCCCGCCCAACACCACCTACGCCGAAGTGACCGGCGCGGTGATGCTGACCAAGAACTACAACCCGAAGATCATGACCTGGGCGGCGATTTTCGCCATCACACTGGCATTCATCGGCAAGTTCGGCGCGCTGCTGCAGAGCATTCCGGTACCGGTGATGGGCGGTATCCTGTGCCTGCTGTTCGGCTCGATTGCGGCAGTGGGCATGAACACCATGATCCGCCACAAGATCGACCTGGCCGAAGCACGCAACCTGGTGATCGTGTCGGTGACCCTGGTGTTCGGCATCGGCGGCGTGCTGATCGGCAGTGGTGACGGCCCGGATGACTGGGGCCTGAAGGGCATCGCCCTGTGCGCCATCGTGGCTATTGCCCTGAATCTGATCCTGCCGGGCAACGATGGCTGGAAGCACAAGAAGCTGGATGACCAGTTGCCTTAAGATCGCGGGGCTGCTCTGCAGCCCTTTCGCGACACAAGGCCGCTCCTACAGGGGACCGCGATCTGCTTGTAGGAGCGGCCTTGTGTCGCGATAGGGCCGCAAAGCGGCCCCCAGCTATTCAGGCCTTTTCACACATATCCGCCAACACCCTCACCCATTCCGGGTGATCATTCAGGCACGGCACCAGCACCAGCTCTCGCCCACCCGCCTCTACAAACTGCTCGCTGCCCCGCATGCCGATTTCTTCCAGCGTTTCGATGCAATCGGCGACGAACGCCGGGCACATCACCAGCAGCTTCTTCACGCCCGCCTTGCCCAGCTCGTCCAACCGCGCCTCGGTATAGGGTTCGATCCACTTGGCCCGCCCCAACCGCGACTGGAACGACACCGACCACTTACCATCGGGTATGCCCATTTTCTGAGCAAAGGCCTTGGCTGTAGCCAGGCATTGCCCGCGGTAGCACACAGCGCGCATCTCGGCGCTGGCATCCTTGCAGCAGTCAGCTGCCTGGAAGTCGTGATTACCGGTCGGGTCCAGCTTCTTCAGGTGCCGCTCCGGCAAACCGTGGAAGCTCAGCAGCAGGTGGTCGTAATCCTGCTCCAGGTACGGCCGGGCGCTGGCAGCCAGTGCCTCGATGTAGTCAGGGTGATCGTAGAACGGCCGCAGCACGCGCATCTGCAACGGCAACCCGCGCTCACTGACCGTCTGTTTCGCCAGCTCGACCACCGTGGTCACCGTACTGTCGGCGAACTGTGGATAAAGCGGTGCCAACGTCACCTTGCGCACGCCTTGGGCGGCCAGGCGCTCCAACACTTCGGGCAAAGCCGGCTGGCCATAGCGCATGGCGATTTCCACCGGGCCATGGGGCCAGTGTTCGACCATTGCCGCCTGCAGGCGACGGGTCAGCACCACCAGTGGCGAGCCCTCCTCCCACCAGATCGAACCATAGGCATGTGCCGACTGCTCCGGGCGCTTGACCAGGATCAGTGACACCAGCAAGCGCCGCACCGGCCAAGGCAGGTCGATCACATAGGGGTCCATCAGGAACTGGTTGAGGTAGCGGCGCACATCGGCCACCGAGGTGGAGGCCGGGGAACCCAGGTTGACCAGCAGCAGGGCGTGATCGGTCATGCAGCGTCCTATGTCAGAGGCGGCTGGACAGGTTGTCCAGCGCCGATTGCAGATCGTTGAAGCGGAAGGTGAAGCCCGCCGCCAGCAAGCGCACCGGGCGCGCCCGCTGGCCGCCCAGCAGCAAGGTCGACATTTCGCCAAGGCCGGCCTTGAGCAGCAGCGCCGGCATAGGCAGCAGCGCCGGCCTATGCAGCGCACGGCCCAGCCGCCTGGCGAACTCACGGTTGCGCACCGGCTCTGGGGCGCAGGCATTATAAGGACCGCTGGCATCCTTGTGCTGCAAGAGAAAATCAATCAGGGCGACCTGGTCGTCTATATGCACCCAGGGCATCCACTGCCGCCCACCGCCCAAAGGCCCACCCAGCCCCAGTTTGAAGGGCACGCGCAGGCGCGACAAAAAGCCGCCATCGCTGGCCAGCACCAACCCGGTGCGCACCAATACCACGCGGATTCCTTGCGCTTGAGAACGCTGTGCCGTCTCTTCCCAGGCAATACACAACTGGCTGGCGAAGTCTTCCCGCACCGGTGGTGAGGCCTCGGTCAGCTCGCGTTCGCCGCCGTCACCGTACCAGCCTACCGCAGAGCCGGAAATCAGCACTTGCGGGCGCTGTTCACGGGAGCCCAGCCACGCCAGCAGCTGCTCGGTGAGGGTGACGCGGCTGGCCCACAGCACGTTGCGCCGGGCCGCCGTCCAGGGCCTATCCGCGATTGGCGCACCGGCAAGGTTGACCACCGCATCAAGATGATCGTCTGCTTCCAGTTGCTCCAGGCGGGCGATGCCACGCACGCCACTACCGCAAATTTTCGCCACCTGCTCAGGACGCCGGCTCCATACCGTGAGCCGATGCCCCTGGCCAAGCCAGTACTGGCACAGATGCTTGCCAATCAAACCGGTGCCACCTGTCAGCAATATATGCATGGCTGTGTCCTCGCAGAGTGCGGCGGTGGTCTATTTTTAACATCAAGGCACTTTTTTGACCCGACGCTCTCGGATAAACATAGGCCAACCTACCACCAAAGCGGAATAACCTTATACAAAAGTTCTGCATTGTACAGGTTTGCCTGACAGCGTAGTCTGCTCACAGCAAGGTTTGAAGAGGCCATCATGACAGTACCTATCGCCATCATCGGGGCCGGTATCGCCGGTTTGTCAGCCGCCCAGGCCTTGCAGAAGGCCGGACAATCCGTGCATTTGTTCGACAAAGGCCACGGCAGTGGCGGGCGCATGGCCAGCAAGCGCAGCGAGGCTGGCGCACTCGACCTCGGCGCCCAGTACTTCACCGCCCGTGACCGGCGCTTTGTCGATCAGGTGCAACAATGGGTTGCCGCTGGCTGGGCCGAGCAGTGGAAGCCGCAGCTGTACAACTACCGTGATGGCGAACTCACCCCCTCCCCCGACGAGCAGACGCGCTGGGTAGGCGTGCCACGCATGAGTGCGATCACCCGTGGCCTGCTCAAGGACGTGACGGTCAACTTCGGCTGCCGTATAGCGGAAGTGTTTCGCGGCAAGCAGTATTGGCACCTGCAGGATACCGAAGGCTGCAGCCATGGCCCCTACAGCCGCGTGGTAATCGCCGTACCGGCCCCGCAGGCCACACCACTGCTGGCGGCAACCCCTAAATTGGCCGCCGTGGCCGCCGGTGTACAGATGGAACCGACCTGGGCCGTCGCCCTGGCCTTCCAGTCACCGTTGGATACCCCGATGCAAGGCTGCTTCGTGCAGGACAACCCACTCGACTGGCTGGCCCGCAATCGCAGCAAACCCGGCCGCGACGAGCACCTGGATACCTGGGTACTGCACGCCACCTCGGACTGGAGCCGGCAGCACATCGACCTGTCCAAGGAAGAAGTGATCGAACAGCTGTGGGGCGAATTCGCCGAACTGGTCGGCTGCGTGGTACCGGCGCCCACCTTCGCTCTGGCGCACCGCTGGCTCTACGCCCGCCCCAGCAGCAACCATGAATGGGGCGCATTGGCCGATGCCGATCAGGGCTTGTACGCCTGCGGTGACTGGTGCCTTTCCGGGCGTGTCGAAGGCGCGTGGCTCAGTGGCCAGGAAGCCGCGCGACGTTTGCTCGAACACCTTGAGTGATGTAGCGCTATACAAAAATACTGGTTTGCATAACGGCTGGGCTGTGCTGGAATAAACCTGTACAAGTTTTTAGTAATGTACAGGTTTTTTCGGAGGCAGCCATGCTCGACTCTTTCGCCTGCAGCAAGCCGCGTATCGCCATCAGTGCCTGCCTGACTGGGCACAGCGTGCGCTACAACGGCGGCCACAAGGCCTCCGATCTTTGCCGTACACAGCTGGAACAACACTTCGAATGGCTGCCCGTGTGCCCGGAAGTGGCAATCGGCCTGGGCATTCCGCGTGACCCCATTCGCCTGGTAGGCAACCCCGAACAACCCGAAGTGGTCGGCACCCGCGACCCTGGCATGGACCTGACCGGCCCGCTGCGCACCTATGGCGAACAAATGGCGGCTGAGCTCGACGACATCTGCGGCTACATCTTCATGCAGAAGTCACCTTCTTGCGGCCTGGAACGGGTCAAGGTTTACCAGGCCAACGGCCACCCAGCCTTGCATGGCGGGCGTGGCGTCTATGCCCACGCTTTCTGCGCTCTGCGCCCGGACCTGCCCGTTGAAGAAGAAGGCCGCCTGCATGACCCCGTGCTGCGCGAGAACTTCATCAGCCGCGTATACGCCTACGCCGACTGGCAGCGCCTGCTGGCCGAAGGGCTGAGCCGTGGCGCCCTGGTGCGCTTTCACTCGCGCTACAAGTATTTGCTGATGGCCAACAACCCGCAGGCCTATCGCACCCTCGGCCGCCTGCTTGGCAGCATGAGCAAGGATGACGACCCGCTCAGCTTCGGCCCGCGCTATTTCAGCCAACTGATGCAGGCCCTGCGCCGCTGCGCCAGCCGCGGCACCCACTGCAACGTGCTGCAGCACCTGAGCGGTTACTTCAAGGATGCCCTGACGCAGCAGGACAAGGCCGAGTTGCAGACGGTCATCGGCCAGTACCAACAGGGCGTCGTGCCGCTGGTAGTGCCCCTGACCCTGCTCAAGCACTATCTGCGCAAGCACCCTGACCCGTACCTGCAGCAGCAGGCCTACCTGCAACCGCACCCTGAAAGCCTGGGCTTGCGCAATGCAGTCTGAAACCTTGCTGCCCATCGGTGAACTGGCCCGCCGTACCGGCGTCAATCCGGTCACCTTGCGCGCCTGGGAACGCCGGTATGGCCTG
This sequence comes from Pseudomonas sp. NBRC 111132, assembly GCF_001320565.1. Taxonomy (NCBI): domain Bacteria; kingdom Pseudomonadati; phylum Pseudomonadota; class Gammaproteobacteria; order Pseudomonadales; family Pseudomonadaceae; genus Pseudomonas; species Pseudomonas sp. NBRC 111132. The sequence continues at coordinate 9,169 of NZ_BCBI01000060.1, read as the reverse complement.
CTCAAACCCCAGCGCACCGCCAAGGGGCATCGCCTGTACCCCTTGGAACAGCTCGAGCGGGTCGAGGCGATCCTTGGCTGGTTGCAGCGAGGCGCATCGGTCGGTCAAGTACGCGAGCTGCTCGACAAACCCTCCAGCACGCCACCCAAAGGCGACTGGCAGGCCAGGCAGTTCCAATTGATCGAGGCCGTCGCCAACCTGTCGCAGCGCACGCTGGACCAACAGCTCAACCAGGCCATGGCCCTGTACCCGGCCGTCACCCTGTGCGAGCAATTGCTGCTGCCACTGCTCGATCTGCTCGACCTGCGCTGGCGCAACTACTTCAATGCGCGGCTTGAGCAAGTGTTTTTCCACAGTTGGCTGCGCAGCAAGCTCGGCGCCCGCATTTACCACGACAACCAATTGCTGCAAGGCCCCGCCGTATTGCTGGTGGAGGACTGCGAGCGGGCCTTCAGCCCAGGCCTGTGGTTGTGCGCCTGGCTGTTCACCAGCAACGGCGTGCCGGTCGAAGTGTTCGAGCACCCAGTCGCCGGCCCGCAACTGCACCACGCGGTCAATGCGCTCAAACCACGGGCCGTGCTGCTGCATCTGGGCCCACGCATCGATGACAAGGCGCTGCTACGCACCCTGCAAGGCATGCCCGGTATCACGCTGCTGGGCGGCGCTACGCTGCCCCTGCACGAAGCCCGCTTGCAGGCTTGCGCGCTGCCCGATGTTTTTCTGTTCGATACCCCGCAGGCGGCATTGCGCTTGCTTCAAGCCCATGACCGTCAGCCTGTAGAGATGAATACCCCATGCACCTGACCTGGCTGCGCAGCGACCTGCGCATCGATGACAACACTGCACTCAGCGCCGCCACCGAGCGCGGGCCGACCATCGCCCTGTGGCTGGTCAGCCCAGGGCAATGGCAAGCCCATGACGACGCCGCCTGCAAGGTCGACTTCTGGCTGCGCAACTTGCGCGCCCTGCGCCAATCGCTCGAAGGCCTGAATATCCCCCTGCTGATCCGCAAGATCGACACCTGGGACCAGGCCCCCCAGGCGGTGCTCGATGTATGCCGCCAACACCAGGTGCAAAGCGTGCACTGGAACGAAGAGTACGGCATCAACGAACAGCAACGCGACGATGCGACCCGCGCGCTGCTGGAGAAGTCGTCCATCCAGGCCTGCAGCCACCTCGACCAGCTGTTGTTCCGCCCTGGCACCATCCTTACCCGCAGCGGCGACTACTTCCAGGTCTTCAGCCAGTTCAAGAAGACCTGCCTGGAACACCTGCACCGCAGCCTGCCTGCCCTGGCCCGCCGGGTGGAGCGTCAGGCACCGCTGCAAATCCAAAGTGACCCGATTCCACAACACGTAGACGGTTTTGAAACCCCCACGCGCGCCTTGCGTGAGCATTGGCCGGCGGGTGAGGCCGAAGCGCAGGCGCGCCTGTCCCGCTTTCTGGACGAAACCATCGACGACTACCAACAATTGCGTGACCTGCCTGCCAAGCCCGGCACCAGCCAGCTCTCCACCTACCTGGCCGCTGGCGTGATCTCGCCGCGCCAATGCCTGCACGGCGCACTGGCCAGCAACCGGGGCGAGTTCGACAGCGGCAGTACGGGCGTGCAGACCTGGATCAACGAGCTGCTCTGGCGCGAGTTCTACAAGCACATCCTGAACGGTTACCCACAGGTCTCGCGCCACCGCGCCTTTCGCGCCCATACCGAAGCCCTGCCCTGGCGTGACGCCCCGGCGGACCTGGAAGCCTGGAAACAGGGCCGCACCGGGTTCCCGATCATCGATGCGGCCATGCGCCAACTGCTGCACACCGGATGGATGCACAACCGCCTGCGCATGGTCGTGGCCATGTTCCTCAGCAAGAACCTGCTGATCGACTGGCGCAAGGGCGAGCGACACTTCATGCGCCACCTGATAGACGGCGACCTGGCCGCCAACAACGGCGGCTGGCAGTGGAGCGCGTCCACCGGCACCGACGCTGTGCCCTATTTCCGCATTTTCAACCCAGTTTCTCAGTCTCAGCGTTTCGACCCACAGGGGCGCTTCATCCGGCACTGGCTGCCCGAATTACGCGACATGGATGAGAAAACTATCCATGAGCCGATGAAATCTGATGATCTTTTTGCTAATAATTCGTATCACCGTCCAATGGTCAATCTCGGCAGCAGTCGCCAGCGTGCACTGGAAGCCTTCAAAGGCCTACCACGTCGGCAGGATTAGAGGACAACGTCTTGGCTAACTCACGAAGTTTTTGGGTTACAGGCGCCAGCAACGGACTTGGTCTGGCTTTGGTGGAACGTTTGCTCGAACAAGGGCATCGCGTTGCCGCCAGCGCAAAGGAAAGCGATGAGTTGAATGCTTTGGCAGCACGGCATGGTCGGCACTTTTTGCGCCTGCCCTGGCAGTTGCATGCCGAAGGACAAGCAGCAGCGGCCTGCCAACAAATATGCCATGCGTGGTGTTCGCTGGATGGGTTGATCATCAACGCCGGTACCTGCGATTACCTGGCAGACAATTTGGCCGATAGCGAACTGATAGAGGCCATCGTCACCAGCAACCAACTAGCGGGCGAGCATTGCCTCACACAGGCATTGCCTTTGCTGGCGAAGGGCGTCTCAGCGCAAGTGATGGCGGTGTTCAACCGTTATTCGGCATTGCAGCTGTATGCGCCCACCCAAACGACCGCAGGGTGGAACAACACACCGCAGTGGCTGCGCGAGCAGCGCAAGGCCCTGATGGACCAAGGGATAGCGTTGACCATCGTGGCGCCACAGTCGCTCAAGGTGCCGGTGACGTCGGCACAGGCGATACCGGAGGAGTGGACGGCACAGAGTGTCGCTGAGGAGTTGCTGCGACGGTTGCCGCAGCAAGAACCAGAACTGGTACTGGAGACGCTGGACATCAGTAGCCTGTGGCCTTTGACGCGATAAGGCCTCAAACCGGCCTCTTCGCGGGCAAGCCCGCGAAGAGGCCGGTGCAGGCGAATTCAAAGCGCCATGCGGTAATGCAGGCTGTAGCTCTCTACGCCATCGTTGGGCTGCTTGATTCCCGCGTTGGAATAGTGAATCGCCCGCACTCCGATCTCATGCCCGCCGGCAAAGCGCAGACCAAAACCAATGCGGTCCTCGAACTGGAAGGCCGAGCCTAGCTCATTGCTTTCCAGCTCGGTGCTGGAGAACGCCGCCACGCCGATCCCCGCTTCGATATAGGGTTTCACCGACTCCCCGGCAAATTCGTAGACGAACACTGGCGCGAACGACAGGCTATGGTTGCTCGCGGTTTTGTCGCCATCCCAGTAGGTGTAGGCCCCATCCCAGTAGCCGGTCAGGCGGCCGACACTGGTCTGCCACCAGCTGGCATCCCAATTCGATTGCAGCCCCAGACGGTAGACCATGGTCGAGTCACCGGTCTGCCCCACCGAGAACGACACATCGGCTGCTTGCGCCGATACCACTTGCCCCAAGGTAAAAGCGGCAGCCGCCGCCAAGCCCAGCAGTTTCTTCATGAGAAACATCCTTCTTCCTGATGCTGTTATTAGTCCGCCTCATGTCAGGCAAAGCGGTAGAAAGCGGCAGTGGAACGATAGTTCAGCTGTTTTTCACGTTTTTTTCACAACGCAAAGCTTTGCACATCGCCGCACTTATGCACTTATGCCACAGCACAGGTAGGATTTTTCTTAGGATTTCTGGATCAGCGCTGGTCCAGAAGCGGGTATCGCCGGCCGGGCCTTCGGCCAGCAGATCATTTGCCCCCAGCAGCCGCTGCAGTTGGCGTGCTACGGCAGCGCCCGTATCGATGACAGCCACATCCGCCGGCACCATGCCGGCCAGCAACGGGCGAAGGAAAGGGTAATGGGTGCAGCCGAGGATCAGCGTATCGCAACCTGCAGCCAGCAGTGGCTGCACGTACCCCCACAGCATCTGGCGCAACACCGGGCTGGTCAGGTCACCGGTCTCGATCAATTCGACCAGCCCCGGGCAAGGCTGGGTAATCACCTGCACATCATTGGCGAAGCGGTCGAGCAAGGCTGCGAACTTGGCACTCTGCAAGGTACCAGTGGTTGCCAGTACACCGACCACGCCCGAACGGGTAGCAGCCGCAGCAGGCTTCACGGCCGGTTCCATGCCCACCAAAGGCCAGGTTGGGTACAACTCGCGCAGGTCTGCTACCGCCGCCACGGTGGCGGTGTTGCAGGCCAGCACCATGGCCTTGGCGCCTTGCTCATGGAAGAACCCGGCAATGTGTCGGCAGCGCTGGCGGATATAATCCGGCGACTTCTCGCCGTAAGGCACATGGCCGCAATCGGCCACATACAGCAGCGTCTCGTTGGGCAGCAGGCGCTGGATCTCGGCGAGCACCGACAAGCCGCCGACCCCCGAGTCCATCACGCCGACCGGCGCCGAGCGCTCAGCCATCGCGCTTGCCACAGACAGCACAAGCCGGGTCGCGCTTGACGCGCAGCTCGCGGATACGGGTGCCGAGTGCATCGATCAACAGCAGGCGGCCGACCAGCGGCTCGCCGAAGCCGGCCAGCAGCTTCATGGCCTCCAACGCCTGCAGGCTACCCACCAGACCCACCAGCGGGCCGATGACACCGGCTTCGCTGCAGGTCAGTTCGGCTTCGCTGCCGTGCCCGTACAAGCAGTGGTAGCAAGGGCTGTAGTCACGGCGTGGGTCGAACACCGACAGTTGCCCTTCCAGGCGGATTGCCGCCCCGCTGACCAACGGCTTGCCGGCGGCGACACAGGCCGCATTGACCGCCTCGCGGGTAGAGAAGTTGTCGGAGCAGTCCAGCACCAGGTCGACCGCCGCCACGGCGGCCGCAAGCGAATCCTCGTCCAGGGCCTGACGGTGAGCGACCAGGGCGATTTCCGGGTTGATCGCCTGCAGGCGCTGCAAGGCCGAATCGACCTTGGTCATGCCGACGCTGGCACTGTCATGGATCACCTGGCGCTGCAGGTTGGTCAGGTCGACGGTGTCGAAGTCCGCCAGGTGCAGCTCCCCCACCCCGGCGGCGGCCAGGTACAGGGCAACCGGGGAGCCCAGGCCACCGAGCCCTACGATCAGCGCCTTGCTCTTCTTAAGCCGCAGCTGGCCGTCGATGTCGATCTGAGCCAGCAATACCTGGCGGCTATAACGCAGCAATTCCTGATCAGTCAGCATGGCAAGCGCCCCAAGGTAATGCGTTCATGGCCGCCCAGGTCCGTGCGGCTGGCCACCTCGACAAAGCCTTGTTCAGCCAGCAAGGCACGTACTGCAGCGGCCTGATCGTAGCCGTGCTCCAGCAGCAGCCAGCCACCCGGCAAAAGGTGCGCGGGGGCTTGCGCGGCGATCACGCGCAAGTCGTCCAGGCCATCGGCACCGGCCACCAGCGCGCTGCTGGGCTCGAAGCGCACATCCCCGGCAACCAGGTGCGGGTCTTCGGCAGCGATGTAGGGCGGGTTGCTGACAATCAGGTCAAAACGCTCGCCGGCCAGGCTGTCGAACCAATGGCTTACCCGCACCTGGGCGTTGTCCAGCCCCAGGCGCTGGCGGTTGCGCTCGGCCAGGGCTGCAGCCTCCTCCACCCGGTCCACCGCCGTGACCTGCCAAGCCGGGCGGTCGCTGGCCAGCGCCAGCGCGATGGCACCGGTACCGGTCCCCAGGTCCAGCACCTTGGCTGGCGCAGCGGGTTGCAGTTCAAGGGCCGTCTCGACCAGCAGCTCGGTATCGGGCCGCGGGATAAGGGTATGCGGCGCCACTTCCAGGTCGATCTTCCAGAAGCCCTGCTGCCCAAGGATATAGGCCACAGGCTCACCGCCACGACGGCGCTGCAGGTAGCCGGCATAGGTCTCGGCATCTTCACTGCTGACGATACGCTCAGGCCAGGTGTGCAGGTAACTGCGCGACTTGCCGATGGCAGCAGCCAGCAGCAGTTCGGCATCCAACCGCTCAGAAGGCGATTCGGGCAACTGCGCGTTGCGCAGTAGGCTGGCGATGATAGTCATCAGTCCCCCAGGGCGGCCAGTTGATCGGCCTGATATTCGGCCAGCAGCGGTTCGATCACCGCCTCTACGCCACCGCTGAGGATGTCGTCCAGGGAATACAAGGTCAGGTTGATGCGGTGATCGGTCACCCTGCCCTGTGGATAATTGTAGGTGCGGATGCGTTCGGAACGGTCACCGGAGCCCACCAGTAGCTTGCGCTCACTGGCAATAGCGTTCTGCGCGGCGCTGGTCTGCATGTCGTTCAGCTTGGCCGACAGCCAGGACATGGCGCGGGCGCGGTTCTTGTGCTGCGAGCGCTCTTCCTGGCACTCGACCACGATACCGGTGGGCAAGTGGGTGATACGGATCGCCGAGTCGGTCTTGTTGACGTGCTGGCCGCCGGCACCGGAGGCACGGTAAGTGTCCACGCGCAGGTCGGCCGGGTTGATTTCGATGGCTGCCTGCTCGTCCGGCTCGGGCAGCACCGCGACCGTGCACGCGGAGGTATGGACACGGCCTTGGGATTCAGTCTCGGGCACACGCTGGACGCGGTGTGCGCCGGACTCGAACTTGAGTTTGCCGTAGACGTTCTCACCCTCGACGCGGGCGATGATTTCCTTGTAGCCGCCGTGCTCGCCTTCGTTTTCGGACAAGATCTCCAGCCGCCAGCCGCGTTTCTCGGCGTAGCGCGAATACATGCGGAACAGGTCGCCGGAGAAGATTGCCGCCTCGTCGCCACCGGTACCGGCGCGGATTTCGAGGAACACGTTGCGGCCGTCGTTGGGGTCCTTGGGCAGCAGCATACGCTGCAGCTGCGACTCCAGCGTCAGCAGTTGTTCCTTGGCTTCACGCACTTCTTCCACGGCCATTTCACGCAGGTCCGGGTCACTGTCCTTGAGCAGCGCCTGGGCACCCTCAAGGTCGCCCTGGACTTTGCACCACTCTTTATAAGCAGCGTAGACCGGCTCGACTTCGGCGTATTCGCGGGAATACGCGCGAAAGCGCGTCTGGTCGGAAATGACCTCGGCATCACCGAGCAGTGCGGTGAGTTCTTCGAAGCGGTCCTGGAGAATATCCAGTTTGTTCAGCAGCGACGCTTTCATTGCGGGGATTTGTCCGTCGAGCCCTCGTTGAGGGCAAAGAGTTCCTGGGCCATGGCCAGCGCATCGACGCGCCCCTCGGCCGAGAGCTTTTTCAACTGCACGCTGGGGGCATGCAGGAGTTTGTTGGTCAGGCCCCGGGCCAATTGGGCCAGCACGTCTTCGGGGTTGCCGCCGTTGGCCAGCAGGCGCTGGGCCTTTTGCAGTTCTTCGTCGCGAAGGCGCTCGCTTTGCTGCCGGTAGGCCTTGAGTACATCCACCGCCGCCAGTTCACGCAGGCGCAGCATGAAGTCCTCTGCCCCCACGGTAACCAGCTCTTCGGCGGCCTGGGCTGCGCCCTGGCGGCTCTTGAGGTTTTCCGCCACCACGTCGTGCAGGTCGTCGACGGTGTACAGGTAGACATCGTCCAACTCGCCTACTTCGGTTTCGATGTCGCGTGGTACGGCGATGTCGACCATGAAGATGGGCTTGTGCCGGCGCTGTTTCAGTGCGCTTTCGACCGCGCCCTTGCCCAGGATCGGCAGCTGGCTGGCGGTGGAGCTGATGACGATGTCGCTGTTGGCCAGTTCCTGGGGGATGTCTGCCAGCAGCACCGCATGCGCGCCGAACTGCTCGGCCAGGATGCTGGCGCGCTCCAGGGTACGGTTGGCCACCACGATTCGGCGTACGCCCTGCTCGTGCAAGTGGCGGGCGACCAGGGTGATGGTTTCGCCGGCGCCGATCAACAAGGCCTGGCTACGGCCCAGGTCGGCGAAGATCTGCTTGGCCAGGCTGACCGCGGCAAACGCCACCGACACCGGGTTTTCGCCGATGGCGGTGTCGGTACGCACCTGCTTGGCGGCACTGAAGGTGGCCTGGAACAGGCGACCGAGCAACGGCCCGACGGTACCGGCTTCGCGGGCCACGGCGTAGGCGGACTTCATCTGGCCGAGGATCTGTGGTTCGCCGAGTACCAGCGAGTCCAGCCCAGAGGCCACGCGCATCATGTGCTTCACGGCATCGTGCTCTTCGTGCACGTAGGCACTGGCACGCAGCTCGTCGAGGCTGAGGCGGTGATAGTCGGCCAGCCATTGCAGCACGGCATCGGCGGACAGGTGGTCCTGCTCTATATAAAGCTCGCTGCGGTTGCAGGTCGACAGGATCGCCGCTTCGCGGCTGGATGTCAGTCGGCAGAGCTGCTGCAGGGCGTCTACCAGCTGCTCTGGGGTAAACGCCACGCGCTCGCGTACGTCTACCGAGGCAGTCTTATGGTTGATACCAAGTGCAAGAAAGGCCATGCAAGGTCGCTGGTTGTGACGGGAAGCCGATAATTGTCCTCTTTCGCAGGTTTTAGGACAACCACCGTTCGCTATTGTCGTGATAGCCCAGGCCGACCGGGCTCCAAGGCAGCTCTGTCCGCAGCCCTCTCGGCAGAGCGCCGCAGCCGATGCAAGCACGAATCCTGTGGGAGCGGGCTTGCCCGCGAAGAGGCCAGGGCAGGCAAAGCGATTATCTCCGGTCACCTCCCCGCGCCGCGCTTCTCGACCTGCGCGCTGGTAATGTGGACAGATGTCCTACGAAAAACCCCTATTAATTAAACTTAGCGATACACCGTTGGCAAAGTCACCCACAACTTTGTAGTCCATTTCCTAAAGCCAGCCCCCTCTATTGCCTTGCCCAATATCCGTGCCTAGCCTTGCCAATCACTGACCGGGTCAAGTTCCCCATCAGCATCACCCCTGAAAATGATTGCCAAGGAGAGATAAGCATGGCATTTGACGCTTATATAAAAATCGACGACATCGCGGGCGAAGCTCTGGATGAAAAGCACAGCAAATGGATTGAAGTCACCGGTTATGACTTCGGTGTAAGCCAAAGCACTTCCGCCACTGCCAGCTCGGCAGGGGGCGCCACTTCGGGGCGCGCCGAGGTGAGCCACTTCACTTTTACCAAGTTTCTCGACAGCGCCAGTTGCAAGCTCATGGAGGCCAGCTGCGCAGGGCAGCATCTCAAGGAGGTCAAACTCGCACTGTGCCGCGCGGGCGGCGACAAGCTCAAGTATTACGAGATTATTCTCGAAGAAGTAATCATTGCAGACTACACACAGAGTGCTGCCGATGGC